>DATLGH010000048.1 GCA_035540635.1 Egibacteraceae bacterium
CCCCCCGGTGCCGCATCCCCCGGTGCCGCACCCCCCGGTGCGGCGGCGGCCTGCCACACCACCGCCGGGACCGGGTCGCGGCCGTGGCGGCCCGACCGGGGATCGCAGCCGTGGTCGGGGCAGACGACGAGCACGCCGCCGCGGGCGGCGACGACCGCGCGCGCCGGCGCGACGACGTCGCGGTCGAAGGCCTCGACGGCAGCGACCTTGCCGGCGCGGTCCCGGCAATGGGCCGCCTCGTCGGGGCGGGGGTCGTGGATCACGACGAGGCTGCCGGGCTCCGCGTCCGCCGCCACCGCGGCTCCCGCCCCGGGCGCGGCCCGCACGAGGTCGCAGCCGAGCAGCCCGGCCACGCCGGCGGGGGCGCCGCCCTGGGCGACGACGACGACCGGCCGGCCGAGCAGCGCGGTCAGGTCGGGCAGCTCCGCGGCGCTGCCCAGGCGGCCCCACGGCCAGGCCGGCACACCGCCGAGCGCCTCCACTGCCAGCGCCGCCACCGCAGCGAATGCAGGCCCGGCGAGCGCCGCGAGCGGCCGGGAGGTCTGGTGGGGCCCGGGCGGCGCGTCACCCCAGGCGGCGGGCCCGGTGAGCAGGAGGCGGTGGCCGCCGAGGTGGCGCACCCGGGCGCCGAGGGGCGCGAGCCCCGCGGCGAGCCGGGCGATCCCCCCCGCGTCCGGCCGCGTCCCGGGGAGGAGGTCGAGCCGCCACGCGCCCTCGTCAGCGCCCAGCGCAACCCCGGCGGCCGCAGCCTCGAGGCGCCCGCGCGACGGCGCGGTGGCGAGCCGCACGCCGAGCAGCGTCGGCACCCCGACCTCCGTGCCCGCCGCCAGTCCCCGCGGGATGGTCCGCACCCGGCGGACCCGCCCCTGCGCCGCGAGCCGGTCGAGGGTCGGCGTCGCCGCCTGCTCGAGCGCGGTCGGGCGTGCGGACAGCGCCTCAGCCGCCCCGTCGGGGACCGCGAGCACGACGACCGGGCCGCTCACCACTCGATGCCCTTCTGCCCGCGCTGACCGGCGTCGAAGGGGTGCTTGACCTTGCGGACCTCGCTGCAGAGGTCGGCGATCTCGACCAGCTGAGGCGGCGCGTCGCGTCCGGTCACGACGACGTGCTGGAACCCGGGGCGGTCGCGCAGCGTCGCGACCACCTCGGCGGTGTCCACCCAGCCGAACTTCATCGGGTAGGTGAACTCGTCGAGGAGGAGGAAGTCGTACGTCTCGTCGGCGAGGCGGCGCGTGACCTCCTCCCATCCCTCGCGGGCGAGGTCGGCGGACTGGTCGAGGTCCCGCGACGTCCACGTCCACCCGTCGCCCATCTTGAACCAGTCGATGGTCCCGCCCTCGCCGCTCGACGACAGCAGCGTCGCGGCCTTGTGCTCGCCGACCCGCCACTTGCCGGACTTCACGAACTGGTACACGCCGCAGCGCCAGCCCTGCGCCCACGCGCGGAGCAGGACGCCGAACGCCGCGGTCGACTTGCCCTTGCCGTGGCCGGTGTTGACGATGAGCAGCGGCGCGTCGCGCTTGCGGCGACGGGGACGCTCCTGGGCGCCGGGGGCGACGGTCATGCGACGCTCCTCGCGGCTGGTGCGGTGGCGGCGCGCACGACCCGTGAGAGCGCGCCGGCGGCGAGCTCCTCGAGGCGGATGCGGGGGCCCCCGGCGGCGGCCGCGAGGCGTCCCGCCAGGTCGAGGCGGACCACGGCGTCCTCGGTGTCGACGACGACCGTCGGGGCCCGCATGCGCGCGAGGCCCGCGGCGGCCCGCTCGGCGGCGCCGACGGGGTCGGGGCCGCCGCTCGTCGCGCGGCCGTCGGTGAGCAGCACGACGAGCGGACGCCGGCGCGGGTCGCGCACCCGCTCCGCCGCGAGCACCTCGGCGGCGCGTTCGATGCCCGCGGCGAGGGGCGTGCGGCCCCCCGTCGGCAGGTCGGCGAGCAGGCGGTCGGCCAGATCCACCGACGCGGTCGGCGGCAGCGCCACGTCGGCGTGGTCGCCCCGGAAGGTGACGAGGCCCACACGGTCACGCCGCTGGTAGGTGTCGAGCAGCAGCGAGGCGACCGCGCCCTTCACGGCGGTCATCCGCCGGCGGGCGGCCATGGAGCCGCTCGCGTCGACGACGAACAGCACGAGGTTGCCCTCGCGGCCGCGGCGGACCCTCTCCCGCAGGTCGTCGCGCCGCAGGATAAGCCCGGCGCCGGAGCGTCCCCGCGCCCGCTGGCGGGGAGCCGCCGCCCGCAGCGTGGCCCCGAGGGCGACGTCGCGCAGCGGCCCCCGCGGGCGCCGGTCGCCGGTGTGGCGGCCGTGGTCGCTCTCGGCCGGGCTGCGCCGTCCGAGGGCGCCGGCGCCGGACCCGAGAGCGGCGAGCAGCACCGGGTCGAAGGTCGCGCCGACGGGCAGCACGGTGGGCGCGCCACTGGCGGACCCGTCCGCGGGCCCGTCACCGCCCCCGGCCCCTGCCGGCGCCCCGCCGTCGTCCGCGGCGCCCTCCGCCGGTGCGTCCCCGCCGGCGGGCGGCGGACCGGAGCCCGGCCCCCCGCAAGACGGTGGGGGCGCGTCCGGCGGCTGGCCGCCGGGAGGGTCGGGGTTGTCGTCGTCGATGCCCTCGAGGGCCCGGTCGAGCTGCTCCTCGTCGATGCCGGGCGCTTCGAACGGGCCCCGCCGGCGGCGGTGGGGCAGGGCGAGCAGCGCGGCGGCGCGGACGTCGGCGACGGTCACCGTCGTGCGACCGTCCCAGGCGGCGAGCGCCGTGGCGGCCTTCGCGGTGACGAGGTCGGCGCGCATGCCGTCGACGTCGAAGGCGGAGCAGGCGGCGACGACCGCGGCGAGGGCGGTCTCGGGCAGCACGACCTCGGCGAGCAGCTTGCGGGCGGCCACCACGGTCGCGGCAACGTCCGCGTCGGCGTCGGCCCACGCGGCGGCGAAGCCGGCGGCATCGGCCTCGTAGGCCAGCCGGCGGCGCACGACCTCCGCGCGCTCGGCGGGGTCGCGGCTGGCGCGGACGTCGACGGAGAGCCCGAACCGGTCGAGCATCTGCGGGCGCAGCTCGCCCTCCTCGGGGTTCATCGTGCCGACGAGCTGGAATCGAGCGGGGTGGCGGACGCTCACGCCCTCGCGCTCGACGATGTTCGTGCCCATCGCCGCGGCGTCGAGGAGCAGGTCGACGAGGTGGTCGCCGAGCAGGTTGACCTCGTCGACGTAGAGCAGCCCGCGGTGCGCCCCGGCGAGCAGGCCCGGCTCGAACGCGCGGGTGCCCTCGACGAGTGCGCGCTCGAGGTCGAGGGAGCCGGCGAGGCGGTCCTCGCTCGCGCCGACCGGCAGCTCCACGAGGCGCACCGGGCGCATCGCGGCCGGCCCGTGCGCGCCGCGGTCGGGGCAGCCGGGGTCGGGCGCGTCGGGGTCGCAGGCGAACCGGCAGCCGGCGACGACGGCGACCTCGGGCAGCAGCGCGGCGAGGCCCCGCACGGCCGTCGACTTCGCGGTGCCCTTCTCGCCGCGGACAAGCACCCCGCCGATCGCGGGGTTGACGGTGTTGAGCAGCAGCGCGGTCTTCAGGTCGTCGGCGCCGACGATCGCGGAGAACGGGTAGGGGGCGGTCACGAGCGGTCCTCCAGATCACCCTCGAGCTCGAGGTACGTGGCCCGCAGCCGGCCGAGGGTGTCGGGGTCGGGCTCGGCCCACAGCGACCGGTCGGCGGCCTCGAGCAGCCGCTCGGTGATCGCCCGCAGCGCCCAGGGGTTGGACTGCTCGAGGAACGCCCGCACGTCGGCGTCGAAGACGTACTTCGCCGACAGCGTCTCGTACATCCAGTCCTCGACGACGCCGGCGGTCGCGTCGTAGCCGAACAGGTAGTCCACGGTCGCCGACAGCTCGAAGGCGCCCTTGTAGCCGTGGCGGGCCATCGCCGCGATCCACTTCGGGTTCGCGACGCGGGCGCGGAACACCCGCGCGGTCTCCTCGCGCAGGTCGCGCGTGCGCACCCTGGCGGGGTCGGCGGAGTCACCGATGTAGGCCTTCGGCGAGGTGCCCGTGAGCGCCCGGACGGCGGCGACCATCCCGCCGTGGTACTGGAAGTAGTCGTCGGAGTCGAGCAGGTCGTGCTCGCGGGTGTCGGTGTTCTTCACCGCGACCTGCATGCGCGCGAACGTGCGCTCCATGTCCGCGCGTGCGGGCGCGCCGTCGAGGCCGCGGCCGTAGGCGTAGCCGCCCCACGTCGCGTACACCTCGGCGAGGTCGGCGTCGGTCTGCCAGTTGCGGGCGTCGATGAGCGGCAGGAGGCCCGCGCCGTACGCGCCAGGCTTTGAGCCGAACACCCGGGCGGTGGCGCGCCGGGCCGCCTCGTCGGGGGCGACCCCCTCGGCGACGAGGCGCTCGCGGTCGGCGTGGGCGTTGGCGGCCAGGGGGTTGTCCTCGCCGGGCTCGTCGAGGCCGGCGACCATCGCGACGGCGTCGTCGAGGAGGGTGACGAGGTGGGGGAAGGCGTCGCGGAAGAACCCGCTGATGCGCACGGTCACGTCGACGCGCGGGCGGGCGAGCTCGGCCAGGCTGATCAGCTCGAGGCCCGTGACGCGCCGCGACTCGCGGTTCCACACCGGGCGGACGCCGAGCAGCGCGAGGATCTCGGCGATGTCGTCGCCGTGGGTGCGCATCGCCGCGGTGCCCCACACGACGATGCCGACCTGGCGCGGGACGACGCCCTCCTCCTCGACGTGGCGGGCGACGAGGTCGGCGGCGAGGCGTTGGCCGACCTGCCACGACAGCTCGCTCGGCAGGGCCTTCGGGTCGACCGAGTAGAAGTTCTTGCCGGTCGGCAGCACGTCGGCGCGCCCGCGCGTCGGCGAGCCGCTCGGTCCCGCCGGCACATAACGCCCGGCGAGGCCGCGCACGAGGTTGCCGAGCTCCCGGTCGGTGGCGTCCAGGCGCGGCACGACGTCGGTGCCGGCGAAGGCGAGCGTGCGTGCCACCTCGGGCGCGGGATCGCCGAGGATCTCGGCCGTGACCGCCCCGGCGGCGCCGGGGTCCCAGCGGCGGGCGTCCATCGCCTCGACGAGCGCGCGGGCGGCCTCCTCGAGCCGGTCGACGAGGTCGCTCGCGGTCCGGGCCGGGCCGGGGAAGCGCGCGACGAGCGCGGGTGGCGCGGGCGCCGGCGCGCCCGGCTTGTCGAGCAGCGCCGCCTCGTCGAGCCCGAACGTCGCCGCGACGGCCTGGCGCAGCCCTTCCACACCCGCCTGCGGCAGGCGCAGGATCGCGAGCACGAGCCCGACGCGGTCCTCACCCGTAGGGGCGCGGCCGAGGACGTGCAGACCGCCGCGGATCTGCAGGTCCTTGATCTCGCAGAGGTAGCCGTCGACGTGGACGATGAGGTCGTCGAAGTCTGGAGGCACCCCGCCCGACACCTCCTCCCCCCGGTCGGCCAGGCCGAGGTCACGGGTCAGCTCGGCGGCGCGCAGCAGGTGCCAGATCTCGCCCTGCAGCGCCCGCTGCTTGGCCGGGTCCATCACCTGGACGTGGTAGTACTCGTCGAGCAGCTGCTCGAGCCGGGCGAGCTCGTCGTAGGTCTCCGCACGGGTCATCGGCGGGACGAGGTGGTCGACGATCAGCGCGTGCCCGCGGCGCTTCGCCTGCGTGCCCTCCCCGGGGTCGTTCACGACGAAGGGGTAGAGCAGCGGGACGTCGCCGAGGATCGCGTCGGGCGCGCATGCCGCCGACAGGCCGAGGCCCTTGCCCGGCATCCACTCGAGCGTGCCGTGCTTGCCGAGGTGCACGATGGCGTCCGCGCCCCACTCCTCGTCGAGCCAGCGGTAGAACGCGAGGTAGTGGTGGGTCGGGGCGAGGTCGGGGTCGTGGTAGATCGCGACGGGGTTCTCGCCGAAGCCGCGCGGCGGCTGAACCGCGACGAGCACGTCGCCGTAGCGCAGCGCCGCGAAGGCGAGGTCGCCGTCGTGGACGTAGAGCTCGCCGGGCGGCGGGCCCCACGTGGCGGTCATGGCCCCGGCGAGGCCGGCGTCGAGGCGCGCGAACCGCTCGGCGTAGCGGCCCGCGGGCAGGCGAGCGGGCTGGCGGGCGAGCTGCTCGTCGGTGAGGAACTCCGTGTCGAACCCGCCCGCGGCGATGAGCGCGTGGACGAGCGCGTCACCGGGCGGCCGGTCCTCGCCGGCGCCGGCGGCGCGCTCGGCGGCCCACGTGCCGGTGTCGTAGCCGGCGGCGGTCAGCGCGTCGAGCACCGCGACGGCGCTCGCGGGCGTGTCGAGGCCGACCGCGTTGCCGATGCGGCTGTGCTTCGTGGGGTAGTTCGACAGGACGACGGCGACGCGCTTGCCACGGGCGGGGTCGCGGCGCAGGCGGGCGAGACGGACGGCGGTGCCGGCCACGCGCGCGGCCCGCTCCGGGTCGGCGGCGTAGGTCGCGACGCCGTCGCGGACCTGCTTGAACGAGAACGGCGCCGACACGATCCGCCCGTCGAACTCGGGCAGCGCGACCTGCATCGCGGTGTCGAGCGGCGACAGGCCCTGGTCACTGGCCGCCCACGCCGCCCGGCTCGACGTCGCGCAGACCGCCTGGAGCACCGGCACGTCGAGCGCCTCGAGCGCCGGCACGGCCCAGCCGTCGTCGCTGTCGGCGGCGTTCGCGCCGCCCATGGCGAGCACGGTGGTCACGACCGCGTCGACCTGCCCGCGCAGCAGGTCGAGGGCGGCGACCTCGCCGTCGCGCGGTCGCAGCGAGTAGCAGAACACCGGCAGCGCGTTCGCGCCGGCGTCCTCGATCGCGTCGCAGAGGACGTCGACGAAGCCGGTGTTCCCGCTCATCCAGTGGGTGCGGTAGAAGACGACGCCGACCGTGGGGCGGGCCGGGTCGTGCGCGCGCTCACCGTAGCGGCCCTCCTCGGGCAGCGGCTCGGGCGGCTCGAAGCCGAAACCCGTGCGCACCAGCGTGTCGGCGACGAAGCGCAGCAGCTGGGCGGTGTTGGCCACCCCGCCCTGGACGAGGTACTCGAACGCGTCGGCGAGGGCGCCCGCGGGTGCGGTCGAGGCGGCGGTGAGCTCGGCGTCGGCGGTGGCCTCCCCGGAGAAGGCGAGCAGCGGCACGCCGGCGTCCCGGCAGCGGGCCGCGAGCCGGTCGAACCCGTCGGCCCAGGCGCGCCGGCCCCCGAGGAGGCGCACGAGGACGACCGCCGGGCCGGCGTCCGCGAGCTCGTCGGCGAGCGCCACCGGGTCGGGGTGCAGGCTCGGGTTGAGGCTGCGTACCTCCGGGAAGTCCGGCGGCAGCGCCGCGACGGCGCGGCGGGCGGCGAGCACCTCGGTGTCGGCGGTGGTGATGAGCACGATCACCGCGCCGCCCCCGTCACCAGGCGTACGGCGGGCAGACCCGGCGGCGGACCGGCCTCGACGAGGCGGCGCAGCGCCGCGGTGTCCGCGTGGTCGGCGAGGAGGTCGGCGAGGGCGTCGAGCCGGCGCTCGCGCACGTCGGCGAAGCACACCCGGGCGGCCACGAAGGCCCGGCGGCGCGTGGCGGCGACCCACGCGAGCAGGGCCCGGCGGGCGTCGTCGTGCTCGAGCAGGCCGTGCCACGAGGTGCCCGCCACCGCGCCGGCGACGCAGCCCTCCGGCGTGCCGTCGGCGCTGACGGCGAGCGGCTCGCCGCCGCTGACCGCGACGCGCCCGTGGCGGATCTCGTAGCCGCCGACCCGGGCCCCGCCCAGGAAGGCGCTGTGGCCCGCGGGGCGCGCGAGCAGCTTGTCGGGTGCGAACGTCGTGTCGGCCGGCAGCAGTCCGAGCCCCGCCACCGTGCCGGCCGCGGACTCGACGCCGTCGGTGATGCGCCGCCCGAGCAGCTGGTAGCCGCCGCAGACGCCGAGGACGGGGTCGCCCCGCTCCGCGCGGGCGGCGAGGGCGCCGGCGATGCCGGTCGCGCGTACCCAGGCGAGGTCGGCGACGGTGGCCTTCGTGCCCGGCACGACGGCGAGGTCGGCGGCGGCGACGTCGGCGGGCCGGGTCGTGAAGCGCACGGACACGCCCGGTTCGCAGGCGAGCGGGTCGACGTCGGTGGCGTTGCTCGTGTGCGGCAGGCGGACGACGGCGACGTCGAGTCCCTCCTCCCCGACGGGCGGGCCCGCGTCGGGACGGGGCGCGTCGAGGGCGAGGGAGTCCTCGGCGTCGACGGCGAGGCCGCCGAGCCACGGCAGGACCCCGAGGGTGGGCCGGCCGGTGCGGGCCTCGAGCTCGTCCAGGCCCGGGGCGAGCACCCCCGGGTCGCCGCGGAACTTGTTCACGACGAACCCCGCGACAAGGGCCTGGTCGGCGGGCTCGAGCAGCGCGAGCGTCCCCGCGAACGCGGCCAGGACGCCGCCCCGGTCGATGTCGCCGACGACGACGGTGGGCAGGCCGGCGGCGCGGGCGAGCCCCATGTTCGCGATATCCGCGTGGCGGAGGTTCACCTCGGCGGGGCTGCCGGCGCCCTCGCAGACGACGACGTCGTAGCGGGCCCGCAGGTCGGCGAGCGCGTCGAGGACGACGGCGCGCAGCTCGGCCTTGCGCCGCTGGTAGCTGCGGGCGTCCTCCTCGCCTGCGGGGCGGCCGAGCACGACGACCTGGGTCCGCCCGCCCGCCGAGGGCTTGAGCAGCACGGGGTTCATGACCGCCTCCGCCTCGACTCCCGCCGCGGCAGCCTGCACCGCCTGGGCGCGGCCGATCTCGGCGCCGTCAGCCGTGACGGCGGCGTTCAAGGCCATGTTCTGGGCCTTGAACGGGGCGACCTTCACGCCCTGGCGGGCCAGCCACCGGCACAGCCCGGCGACGACGACGGTCTTGCCGGCGTCCGACGTCGTGCCCGCGACGAGCAGCGCGCCGGTCACCGTTGCCTCCACGGAGCCGTTGCGGCCAGGGACGCCGTCGACGCCAGGGCAGCGGCGGCCGCCCCCGCGAGCCGCGACAGGCGCACGGCCCGGCGGACGTCGGCGGGCCCGGGCGGCGGACCATGGCCGAAGGGGCCGCGCAGCTCTGTGCCGCCGGCGGCGCGGGGGGCGGGGCCGCCCTGCCCGTCGCCGTAGCGGATCGTCCCGCCGAGGCGGACGCCGAGCCCGCCGGCCATGGCGGCCTCGCAGCGGCCGGCGTTCGGGCTCGGGTGGCGCCCGCCGTCGCGGCGCGCGGTCGCCCACGCGGCCCGGGCCGAGCCCCCGACCGCCGGTGCGAGCGCGGCGAGCAGGACCGTCGTCACGCGGGCGGGCAGCCAACCGAGCGCGTCGTCCAGGCGCGCCGCCGCCCAGCCGAAGCGCGCGTGGCGGGGGCTGCGGTGGCCGACCATCGCGTCGAGGGTGTTCGCGCAGCGGTGCGCGACGGCCCCCGCCGGGCCGGCGAGCGCTCCCCACACGAGCGGGCCGGTGACAGCGTCGGCGGTGTTCTCGGCGAGCGACTCGACACCCGCCTGCGCCAGCGCCTTGGCGTCGAGGCCGGACGGGTCACGCCCGCAGAGCGACGGCAGGATCTCCCGGGCGGCGGGGAGGTCGTCGCGGTCGAGCGCGCCGGCGAGGCGCCGGCCGGCGGCAGCGAGCGAGCGGCCACCGGTCGCCGCCCACACGACCGCTGCGGTGAGCAGGCCCGCCGGCACGGCGCCGCGGCGGCGCGCCCACCGGTCCAGGGCCCATACGGCGACCGTCGGTGCGCCGACGAGCATCCCGGCGTAGGTGGTGCCCGCCGCCCGGCTGTCGCGCCACCAACGACCCTCGACGCGTGCCGCTGCCGCGCCGAACCCCGCGACGGGGTGGAAGCGGCGCGGGTCACCGACGGCCGCGTCGGCGGCCCAGCCCACCGCAAGAGCCGGCGCGGCGCTCACGGCCCCGCCGCCTGCGCTGCGGCCGGCGCGGTGGCGGCGGCGCGCTCGGCGCGGCGGACGAACAACCCGAAGAGCAGCGCGGTGCCCCCGAGGAGGATCCCCTGCGTCGTGACGGCGGCGAGGCGGAAGCGCCAGAGCAGCCCGCCGGTCAGCTCCGGGGGCGGCCTGGGCAGGTCGGGACGCGTCGCGACGAGCGCGGCGACGACGAGCGCCGCGAGCGCCCCGGCGAGCGCCCAGCGGACGGCGCGCGGCCAACCCTGCCCGCGGCGGCGTGCGACCCAGGTGCGCAGGCCGGCCGCCGTGAGCAGCCCGATGAGGAGGCTCAGCAGGTACGCGGTGGTGCGCGTCCCGACGGTGTCGGGGTCACCGACCCCCGGAGGGTTGGCGGGCACGACGAGCGCCGGCAGCACGACGAAGACGCCGACCGCGACGGCGCCGAGCTTCAGGCTGCGGCTCCAGCCGTCCCCGCCGACGCGGCCGACGGCCCAGGCGGCCGCGAGCCCGAACAGCAGCCCGGCCACGGCGCCGACGGCGGCGGAGCCGGCGACGAGGCCCACCTTCTGAGCGGGTCGGGTGAGCGTCTCGCCGAGCCCGTGGTCGTCGGCGTCGGCGGCCTGCTCGAGGGCGATCGCGGCGTCGAGGGACGGCTCGCCGGCGGCGAGGCCGAAAAGCCCCGCGAGGATGCCGGCGAGCAGCCCCGCCGCAAGACCGCGGCGCAGGCTGGCCTGCAGCATCGCTAGTGGCAGGGAGCGCCCAGCAGGTGCCGGGCGTCGTGGAACATGTCGTGCAGGACGCCGCCCGACTCGCTCATGGCGCCGGAGAACAGCGCGGCGAGGGGCCCCTGGTCGAACCCGACGGCGTAGAGGACCGCCACCGCGGCAGCGATGACGAATGCGGCGGGCAGGGCGAGGTCGCGCCCGTGAATGAGGTCGGTGCCCATGCGAAGAGCCTCCTTGGGGATAGCCCGTCCCCGGGGTCAAGGCGATGGGCCAGTCTCCTGGCTCCCGGATCGTCGCCGCGCTCTCGCCTTCCCGCCCGAAGGCAGTGGCCGTTGAGAGAGGGCTCCCCGGTTACAGTGGCGGGACCGCGCCGGACTTGCACCGGCCTTCCTGGTACCCACCGCCTCTCGCGTGTGTCGCGATGGTGGCGCGGCACCCTCCCGGCGCCGCGTAAGCGGGGCGAACCTAGTCCACCGCCTCCCGCGCTGTCAACGCGCGATGTCGTCAGAGGAGGCCGGCGTCGGCCAGCGCGGTCACCGCGGCGAGCGCGGCCAGGTGGGCGACCTGGTTCACCGCCCCCAGGGTGTCACCGGTGACGCCGCCGAAGCGTGCGCGGAACAGGACCCCCGTGCCGAGGGCTGCGGTCAGGGCCGCGGCGAGCGGTGCGACGGCCCACAGGCCTGTGGCGGCGGCGACGGTGCCGAGCACGGTGGCGCCCGCGAACGCGGCGCCGCCGCGTGGCAGCCGGCCGGCCATGCGTGCGCCCGACCCGCTGGCGGCCGCCGGCGGCAGCGCGTGGGCGTGCAGCAGCGAGGCGCCCTGCCCGAGGACGTGCGCGCACAGCAGCGCCCGGGCGAAGGCGGCGAGGCCGAGCGGTGCGAGCAGCGCGACCCGCAGCCCGACGGTGAGCACGAGCACGAGCACGCCGTAGGTGCCGAGCCGGCTGTCGCGCAGGATCGCGACGCGCGCGGCGGGGTCCCCGCCGCCCCACAGCCCGTCAGCGGTGTCGGCGAGGCCGTCCTCGTGCAGGGCGCCGGTCACGACGATCGTTGCGCCGACAGCCACCACCGTCGCCGCGACGGGACCCCACAGCGGTTCGGCGAGCGCGCGCACGCCGACGCCGACCGCACCGACGAGCAGGCCCACGGCGGGGAACGCCCCACCGGCACGCCGCAGGGCGTCGTCGGGAAGCTGGCCGGGGTGGCGCACCGGCAGCCGCGTGAGGAAGCCGACGGCCACACCCGCAAGCCCCGGCAGCCCTGGCTTCGACACCACGGACAGGCTCCATCGTCACAGTCGGTCGGCGCAGGCTACCCATCGGCTCCCCTGCGCGCCGGTACAACGCACCGGCGACCACGCCTACCGCACCCTCCGGTGGCAGGCACGATAATGAAGCATGGCTGCCGCCGCAGACCACACGACCCATCGGCGGTTCCCGGTACCGTCGTCCCCCGCATCACCGCGGGGAGGGCCGCCCGTGCTCGGGTGGTCCAAGAGGGCGCGCGCAGCAGCGGGTGTCGTCACGCACGCCGCCCGCACGCCCGGGTGGCGCCCCGGAGCACTCGTCGGCCTCGCGGGCCGCTACGAGGCCCCCGCGCCCACCACCGGCTCGAGCCCCATCGCGGACCTCCGGGCGGCCGACGGCGAACCGGTTCCCGTGCACCTCGTCCACGGGCGCTGGCCGGCAGAAAGGGCTTGCGCATTCCCGCAGGTTGGCCCATGGTGTTCGTGCGCTTCGCCCGGATAGCGAGGGAAGGCGGTTGCGGGTGAAGGCGGCGGGCCGCCGCGGGACGTCATCCGGGGTTGGCGGCGGCGAGCCTTCGAAAAGGAGCGAGTCATGGCCGACAGCGGGCAGCAACCGGACCTCTGCGCCGACCTCGTGCTCGAGGGCGGTGGGGTCAAGGGCATCGCCCTCGTCGGCGCCCTGTCCGTGCTCGAGGACCGCGGCTACCGGTTCTCGCGCGTGGGGGGCACCTCGGCGGGCGCCATCGTCGGGGCGCTCACCGCGGCGCGGATGCCGACGGCGACGATGGCCGAGATCATGGAGACCCTCGACTACCGCCGGTTCCAGGACGCGAGCGCGCTGTCGCGGCTGGGCGGTCCGGGGCAGCTGCTCGCCCTGCTCACGAGCAACGGCATCTACCGGGGCGACTACCTGCGGGAGTGGCTGGCCGAGAAGCTCGCCGACCGACAGGTGCGGACCTTCGGGAACCTCCGCGGCGACGACCCGAACACCTCCCTTCCCCCCGAGCAGGACTACCGGCTCGTCGTCATGGTCTCCGACGTCACGCAGGGAGCGCTGCGGCGTCTGCCGTGGGACTACCACCGCTACGGCTGCAACGCCGACGAGGTCGCCGTCGTCGACGCCGTCCGCGCGTCCATGTCGATCCCGTTCTTCTACCGGCCCGTCAAGCTGAAGGACCGCCGTACCGGGCGGCAGTGCTGGCTCGTGGACGGCGGCATGCTCTCGAACTTCCCGGTGGAGTGCTTCGACCGCCGGGACGCGCAGCGACCCCGCTGGCCGACGTTTGGCATCAAGCTGTCGGACCGCCCGTCGGACGAGGCGGCGGCCTTCGACGTGCGCGGGGTCCTGAGCCTCACACGGGCCATGGTCGGCACGATGACGAGCTTCCACGACCGGCTCCACCTGGAGTCGAAGGAGGCGGTGGACCGCACCATCTTCATCGACACGAAGGGCGTGCGGTCGACGGACTTCTCCCTCGACAGGCCGACGCAGCGGCGGCTGTTCGAAAGCGGGCAGAAAGCGGCGGAGAAGTTCCTCGACGGCGGTCCGGGGCGCGAGCCGTGGAGCTTCGACGCCTACCTCGAGCGCCACCGGGGCGGCGCCGCGCCGCCGCCGGCGGCCGACGAGGGAGCGCCGCCGGCCGGCGCCGCAGCCGGTAGGGTCGCTCGGCGCGCGTCGAACGGCCCCGCGTAGACGGGGCTTCCCAACCGGGTGCGGCACGGCCCCGAAAGGTTGCCAGCTGCCCGGCAACCCGGCGCCATCCGCTGGTAGACTTGACCGAGAAGGGGCGACTTTCGCGAACGCTGCAGTGGTACCACGCTGGTGCAGATCCCTTCCCGGGTTCACTTTCGGACCCGTGCTCACGAAAGAAGAGGTTGCACATGGCTGTTGGCACCGTGAAGTGGTTCTCCGACGACAAGGGTTTCGGTTTCATCGAGCGGGAGGACGGCGACGACGTGTTCGTCCACTTCTCCGCGATCCAGGGGAGCGGCTTCAAGACGCTTCCCGAGGGAGGCAAGGTCGAGTTCGAGGTGACGCAGGGCCCGAAGGGCCAGCAGGCATCGAACGTGCGGGTCGTCTGACGCCCTTCTCCCACGCTCGCCCCGGCCGTCTCGGCCGGGGCGTTCTGCTGTCAGGGTCGGCCCGGGCGCGCCGGCAGGCCAAACCCGTGCTTGACCCTTCGGTGACGTGAGGCCGTAGCGTCGCCTCGAGGAGGTGGAACGACATGCGCGACACCGTCGGCGAGGTCGCCCGGTCAGCCGGCGTGACCGTGCGCAGCACCCTGCCCGCAGCCGGGGTCGTGCTCGCGGGGGGCCGCTCGTCGCGGATGGGGAGGGCCAAGGCGGCGCTCGAGTGGCACGGCTCGACGCTGCTGCGCCGCACCTGCGACGTCCTCGGCAGGGCGGTCACGGGTCCCGTCGTGGTCGTGCGCGCCGCCGGCCAGGACTTGCCGCCGCTGCACCCCGACGTCCGCGTCGTCGACGACCCGCGCGACGGGCTCGGCCCGCTCCAGGGTCTCGTCGCCGGGCTCACGGCGGCGGCGCGCGACGCCGACCGGGCGTTCGTGTGCGCCACCGACCTGCCGTTCCTCCGCGAGGCCTTCGTGCGTCGGGTCCTCGCCGGCTTCGACGACGACGCGGACATCGTGCTGCCCGTCGTGGGCGGGCGCGCGCAGCCGCTCGCCGCGGGCTACCGCACCGCCGTGCTGCCGACCGCCCAGGCGAGGCTGGCCGGGGGGCGCCTGCGCCTCGGGGACCTGCCGGGCGACTGCCGCACCGTGCGCCTCGACGAGGCGGCCCTGCTCGCCGACCCCGCGCTCGCCGCCGCCGACCCCGGCCTCGACTCGGTCGTCAACGTCAACGACCCCGCCGAGTACGCGGCGGCCCGCCGACGGGGGCTCAGCCGATGACGTCCGCGCCGAGGTGGGATCGGAGCGCCTCAGGCACCGCAACGGTGCCGTCCGCCCGCTGGTGTGTCTCGAGGAGTGCGATGATCGTGCGGCCCACGGCGACCGCGGTGCCGTTCAGCGTGTGCACGAGCGCCGTCTCCTTGTCGGCCACCCGGTAGCGGCAGCGCAGCCGGCGGGCCTGGTAGTCGGTGCAGTTCGACGCGCTCGTGAGCTCCCGGTACGCCTCCTGGCCCGGCAGCCACACCTCGATGTCGTACTTGCGGGCGGCCGCGTCGCCGAGGTCGCCGACCGGGATGTCGACGACGCGCCCGTGCAGGCCCAGACCGGCGAGCAGGTCGATCTGCAGATCGCGCAGGCGCGCGTGCTCCTCCTCCGAAGCGCCCGGGTCGACGAACGAGAACATCTCGACCTTGTCGAACTGGTGGACGCGGAAGATGCCGCGCGTGTCCTTGCCGGCGGCGCCGGCCTCGCGCCGGAAGCACGGCGAGAAGCCGGCGTAGCGCAGCGGCAGCTCGGCTGCGTCGAGGATCTCGCTCGCGTGCAGCGACGCGAGCGCAACCTCGCTCGTGCCCGCCAGGTACAGCTCGTCGGAGGGCACGTGGTAGATCTGCTGCTCGGTGTCCGGCAGCATGCCGGTTCCGTAGAGCGCGTGCTCGCGCACGAGCACCGGCGGGATGACGGGCTCGAAGCCCTTGCCGCGCAGCTTCGCCAGCGCCCACTGCACGAGCGCCATCTCGAGCATCACGAGGTCGCCGCGCAGGTAGGCGAAGCGCGAGCCCGACAGGCGGGCGCCGCGCTTCATGTCGATCTGCGCGCCCGCCAGCTCGAGGTGGTCGCGTCCGCGCTTGGACGAATCGCCGACGACGCGCAGCACCTCGTCCTCC
>DATLGH010000049.1 GCA_035540635.1 Egibacteraceae bacterium
GCAGGTCCAGCGCGGGCCCGTACCTGGTGTCGACCGGCTCCAAGGCGCGATAGTCCATGGCCAGGTCCACCTCGGACTGCTCCCGGCCGTCCGAGACGCTCAAGCGCACGAACGACGGCTCGGAGCGCTCCTGCTGGACCACCAAGCCCTGTCGGAGCGCGGCGCGCTCGAACGCCTCGGCCCAACGCCGCACCGCAGCCGCGTCGTCAGGGCCGGCGAAATAGTCCAGCTCTCGGGTGGTGCGCTCCAACACCCCGTGCGCCGCCATGGCCGCGCCCCCAGCGAGCACGAAGCGTTCGGACTCGGCCAGACCGGCCACGAGCGCCGCCACACGCTCTTGCAGCCCCGGTCAGCGTCACGGGCCGGCGACGTCCTGACGCTGCCGCTCACGAACGCGCGCTCGGCAATCCTGCAGGTGCACCTGGCGGTGGCGAGCCAGCCATCCGATCCACGCCCGACTGACCACCGGGGGCAGCACGAGCTCGTCCCACAGATCGATGAGCTCATCGACGTCGATGAAGTACCGGACGCCTCAGCGGTGCCCTCCCGCAACACCTGCTCATACACCCGCGCCCGTTGCCGCCGGTCGGCCAAGTCATACGTGGGGTCGGCCCGGCTCCAGTTCACCCGCCGCGGCAACGTCACGACCCCGCTGGCCTTGCGCACCGCAGGGTCATCAACGTCGTCGGGGATCTGTGGAGGGACATCCCCGCGGAGGGCGTACGTCATAGCGCCGATGCTACCCACCCGGCACCCAGCAGGCCCCGACTTGCACACACCCCACCCCGACCCTTGAGGTATCCCCCGGGCCGTGGGTTCAACAGGTTCACCCGCCCCGCCACAACCGTAGGCCATCCGCCGCTCCCTGGATGTTGGCACCGCGGCAAGTTCGAAAGGCCGACCGTGAGATATCGCCGCTATCGCTCACTGAGCTGAACACGTCGACCGAGCGCGGGTCGCCCGCCAATCCTCACAGACTGCTCGTGATCCGTCATGACAGGCCGTGCCGACGCCCCGCGCCGCTTAGCGTTTCTGCAGGTCAGCGGCCTACGGCATGTCCGGCCATGCCGTGCGATGACACCCCGTTCGGTCTGGGGGGCCGGAGATCGGGGGTTCAAATCCCCCCATCCCGACTGCACACCGCCGTGGTGGACGCGTCGACGGCGGCGCGTGTCCGTGCGATCCTCATCGGTCATGGAGTTGAGCACCGAGCCGTACTACCGCGCGGACCTCGCACTCGTGCACCACCTCAAGTTCGGCTCCTACGCCGACCGGTGCGCGCCGGGCATCCTCGCGCTGCTCGAGCCGGTGCGCCGGCGCGCGGGGCTCGTCCTCGAGCTGGGCTGCGGCAGCGGGCACCTCACCCGCCACCTTGTCGCCGCCGGCCATCGCGTCGTCGCCACGGACGCCTCGCAGCCCCTGCTCGACCTCGCGCGGGCAGAGCTGCCCGAACCGACCCGGTGGGTACGCGACATCACGACCTTCGTCCGCGGCGGTGACGGCACGTGGCGCCGAGCCGACGAGCGGCACGACAACGTCCTCGTCGACACCGCGCGGTTGCCGGCCATGCTCGCGCGGCACGGCGTCGAGGCGGCCGTCGGGCGCGCGTTCGACAGCCATGCGCTGCCGGACGGCCTCGCCGCGGTCGTTGGCAGGCGCCCCGCCACCGGCGGGAGCGCGCCGTGAGCGGCCGGCGGCTGCGGGTTGGCACCGCCTCGTGGACGGATCGCACGCTCACCCAGGAGTCGGACTGGTACCCGTCGCGCTCCATGTCGGCGACCGAGCGCCTGCGGTTCTACGCCTCGGTCTTCCCCGTCGTGGAGGTCGACGCGACGTACTACTTCCCGCCGACGCCGGACCTCGCCGGCAAGTGGGTCCACCGCAGCCCCGCCGACTTCCGCTTCGACATCAAGGCCTACTCGCTGCTCACCCACCATCCCACGAAACCCGAGTCGCTGTGGGACGACGTCGCCGGGGGACTGCCTTCGGCGCGCAAGCGCTCGGTCTACCTCGAGCACCTGCCCGACGCCGCGGTCGACCGGGCGTTCGCGCACTTCCACCAGGCACTCGCGCCGCTCTACTCGTCGGGCAAGCTCGGCGGCGTGTTCTTCCAGTTCCCGCCCTGGTTCGTCGCCTCCCGGGCGAACCGGCGCTACCTCGAGTCCCTGCCCGACCGGCTGCCCGGCTACCAGGCGGCCGTCGAGTTCCGGCACGGCAGCTGGCTCGAGGAGGACAGCGCCGCACGCACTCTCGACCTGCTCGAGCGGCTCGGCCTGACGTACGTCTGCGTCGACGGTCCCCAGGGCTTCGCGTCGTCGGTCCCGCCGGTGACCGCCGTCACCGCCGACCTCGCCGTCGTCCGCCTCCACGGGCACAACGCCGAGAACTGGGAGCGCAAAGGGATCACCGCGGCGGAGCGGTTCCGCTACCTCTACAGCAGCGAGGAGCTCGCCGGATGGGTCGAGCCGATCCACCGGCTCGCCGACCAGGCGGGCGAGACGCACGTGCTGTTCAACAACTGCTACCGCGACTACGGGGTGCGGAACGCGCAGGAGATGAAACGCCTCCTGAACTGCTGAAACGCATTCCCGGCCTCCGGTCGTCGCGGTTGCATGCCGCTCCTTGTGCCGTTAACGTACAGCCATGGCCGAGCCGGCGCAAGACCCGCATCCGGACTTCGCGATGCTCGCCACCTCGTGGGACATGTCCATGGAGGCCGACGGCTACGGCGCCGCCACCCGCCGCGGCTACGGCAAGGCCCTCGGCTCCTTCGTCGCCTGGCTCACCGAGCACTCCCCCGGCACCGGCCCGGCCACGGTGGTTCGTGACGACGTGCGCGGCTGGCTCGTCGAGCTGCGCCGCACCCGGGCGCAGAACACCGCAAGGACGTACTATGCGGGCGTCCGCCACTTCTTCCGGTGGCTGCACGCCGAGGGCGAGACCGACCGTGACCCGTGCGAGGGCATCCGCTCCCCCTCCCCCGCCGAGCCGGTGACCGAGGTCATCGCCGCCGCCGACCTGCGCCGCCTCGTCGAGACCTGCGCTGGCCGCGACTTCGTGTCCCGCCGGGACCGCGCCATCCTCCTGCTGTTCCTCGACGGCGGCCTGCGCCTCGCCGAGCTCGCCGAGCTTTCCATCGCGGACGTGGACGTGCGCGAACGCATGGTCTACGTCGTCGGCAAGGGATCGGGGCGCAGCGGCCCCCGCCACCGCGCCGTGCCGCTGGGGATCAAGGCCGCCCAGGCCCTCGACCGCTACCTGCGCGAACGACGACGTCATCCGTGGGCGTCATGCGACGCCCTGTGGCTGGGGGCTCGAGGACGCGGGCCGATCACGGCGGCGGGTATCAAGAGGATGCTGCAGCGCCGCGGCGAGTCCGTCGGCCTGACGATCCATCCGCACATGTTGCGCCACGTGTGGGCGCACGAGTTCCGCGCCGCAGGCGGTAGCGAAGGCGACCTCATGCTGATCGGCGGCTGGAAGTCGAGGGCGATGCTGGACCGCTACGGGCGCTCGGCCGCTGCCGAACGGGCCCGCGACGCCGCACGCCGCTACTCCCTCGGAGACCGGCTATGAAATGGTCGAAGTTCACAGTGGGGGGTCCCATAGACGGCCGGGTACGAGCCACGATAGTCGAGTTTGACCCCGACCTTCCCGCAAGCCCCCTGCGCGACGCGGTCCGGCTGATCTACGACGCTGTGTGCGAGAAGCGGGAGATCCTTCCGGACGGCTCCGAACACGTGCAACCTTGGCTCGGCAAACTCCTAGTGACCGTCCGATGCGCGCTCTGCCAAAGGCGCATCGCATGGGTGCTCGCTGTCGTCTACACCGACGAATGGCTCGCCGCCCATTCGGACCAACAGAATCCTCGGATGTTGTATTGGGCTGAGGTCCGTAGCTCCCCGCCGTCGCGGTGGCTAGCCAAGAAGGCTCGAAGGGTTCCGGCTGCGGTGACCTTGGTCCGGGACTTGCTCGACTTCGCGTCACCACCAGGAACCGCCGACCACCCTCCCTTGCGCGTCGGCTGCGGCTCCCACCCCTCGGGCGAACTCGACCGCCAAAGCGTCGTTACGGCGGCCCGGCGGGCTGAGGCTGCGGGTGAGATGCGCACGATCGAGTTCCGACCTCCAAGCGGAGCGGCATGCTAAAGTCTCGGCGGAAGATCATGTAGGCCCGCGCTGCGTCAGCGGAACCACCGGATTGGGCCCGGAAGCCGAAAGGCTTCGCCGTGGCCGAATTGACGCCAGCGCGAGCATCACTGCGTGGCCGCATCGCCGCCAACGTCCGCTGGTCCCGCGAGGACCCGACAGAGAACGTCCGCCGCGCCAATGTCGGCTTCCAGGCCCGCTTCCTCGACGAGGTGGACCCGAACCGGGAGCTCCCCGAGGCCGAGCGTGAGCGCCGCGCCAAGGCCGCGATGCGCGCCTACATGTGCCAGCTCGCACTCCGGTCCTCAAAGGCCCGCGCCGCCCGAAAGCGTGGTGAGGCGGCGTGAGGGCAGAGAAACGCCCGGCGGATGGTCAGGCCGCCGGGCGCAAGTCCTCTGATGTGGGAGCACCAGGACGACCCCAGCCTAGCAGCCGCAACCGACAAGTTGCGGGAACCGCATACGGCAGGGCCGCCCTCGCCTCCGCCCTCGACCGCATCGAATCCTCCCCGGGAGGCATGCGCCACCGCACCGTGTACGCCGCATCCGCCGCCGTTGGCCAAGTGCTCACCGGCGGTGAGTTACGCGACGAGACCCCCGTGGCCGCCGCCCTCGAGGCTATGGCCCGCAACATCGGCCTGACCGACAACGAGGCCGCCCGACAAGTCCGCCGCGGCATTGAACGCGGCGCCACCACCCCGCGAAAGGCGCCCACCGACGGTCGGATGCTGCGGGACGCCGGCGACGCCCGCGACCGCCTCGTCGCCTGGTGGGAAGCCGTCGAAGCACACCACCTGACCGGTCGAGGCGCCACGACCACCATGCGGCTGCTCGCCGCGTTCGGACTGCTCGCCATGCGAGCCGGCAAGATGCGAGTCAGCGAGTCGCACCGCCAACTCGCCGAGGCCGCCGGCGTCAACTCGGGCACCGTCGCCCGCCACCGTGGTCGCCTCGCACCGTTCGTCCGCGTCGTCGAGCGCGGCAACCGCGCCACCGGCAAACCCACGACGTGGCAGCTCGTCGTTGTGAAGCGTGTCGCATCCCGCACCAACCCGGAGGGTTCTCCTACCCGGATAAGCGGGTTGGTGCATCATGCGACACCCCTCGGCAGCCCGGCGCATGACCTGTGGTCACGCTGGCCGTCGGGTTGGCGGTTGTGGACAGTCCTTGATGAGTCCGACGCCGCCACCGTCGCCGAACTCGTGGCCGCGAGCGGCTGTCACCGCTCGACGTGCTACCGGACTCTGCCGCGCCTGGCCGCACTCGGTCTGGCCGTCACGGACGGCGAAGGCCGTTGGCGTGGCGTCGTGCCGGAAGGCATAGGTGACAGCGGCTTCGTCCGCAGTCGTAAGCGGGAACGCCACGCGGCAGAACGCGAGGCCTGGGCCGGTTGGCGCCGCCTCGCCCTCGACGAGCGCAGGAGGGCGTCGTGACCTACACCGCCGACGTCCTCGGCGTTCCCCGCTGCTCCGCGGTCACCAAGGCAGGGCGACGGTGTCGCAACACCGTGTCCTCGGCCTGGTACGGGGCGGAGAGCCGCACCGACATCCGTGAAGCGATGCTCACCCAGCGCCGCTGCCGCGTTCACGTCGACCTTCCCCTGGCACCCGTTGTGGACCTGTTCACCCGTCGGAGGCTGCCGTGACCGCCGACTACTACGACTCTGAGGCGACCGATCGTCTGTGGGCGTTCATGGAGCCGCCTCGTGCCACGACGGCTCCCTCGCCTGTGGATGACGACGCTGACCGTTGGGTGGGTCCGCCGGAGGATGAAGCTCGACGGCTGCGCGACCGGGGTGTCGAGACGGCGCTGAACGCCGCGGACAGCCGAGCTCGTGGCGCGGCCGAGCGTGCGTTGCGCGAGCTGGCCGAGTCTGGCCGCACCTTCACGTCCG
Organism: Egibacteraceae bacterium; assembly: GCA_035540635.1. Taxonomy (NCBI): domain Bacteria; kingdom Bacillati; phylum Actinomycetota; class Nitriliruptoria; order Egibacterales; family Egibacteraceae; species Egibacteraceae bacterium. Next base: position 6,042 of record DATLGH010000049.1, read on the forward strand.
ACGACCTGCGCGAGCGCGTCGGCGCGCCCCTGGCGTGTCGCCAGAACGTGCTCGGCGCGCTGTTTCTGACCGCCGCGCAGTCGGGCCTCATCGAGCGGGTTGGCTACCGACAGTCGACCCGCCGGGAGGCGAGGGGCCGCGAGCTCAAACTGTGGCGCGGGACGGGCCGGGTGCCTGACGAGCCGGCCTCCTCGAGCCCGACCCCGGCCCCGGCCGCGAAGCCTGCCCCCGCTGCGGGCGTGTGGACCGCCGCCGACGAGCCCGCGCCGTGCTCGGTTTGCCGCAAACCGGCGTTCATGCGCGACCCGTCGGGGCGACCTCGGCACCGTGCGGCCTGCGGGGGTGGAGCGTGAGGGCCTACACCTCGACCCGTCCTCGCGGCATGGCGCCGTGGCGACCGCAAGCCAAGACGCTCGTGCGGCTCGACCAGGTGCAGGCGGTCCTCGACGAGTACGCCGAGCACCTGCCGCTGACGTGCAGGCAGGTCTTCTACCGGCTCGTCGGCGCCTACGGCTACCCGAAGACCGAGCAGGCCTATGACCGGCTGACCAACATGCTCGTGCGCGCTCGTCGCGCCGGGCTCATACCGTTCGACGCGTTGCGCGACGACGGCGCAACCCACGTCGACCAGGCCGGCTACGTCAACGCCGCGCACTTCCTGCGCAGCGTGCGGGGGGCCGCGCAGTCCTACCGGCGTGACCGCCAGGACCGCCAGCCCGTCGTGCTCGAGCTGTGGTGCGAGGCCGCCGGCATGGCGCCGCAACTGGCGCGCATGGTCGAGCACTACGGCATCGACGTCTACAGCTCGTCGGGCTTCGACTCGCTGACCGTCAAACACGACGCCGCGCAACGCTTCGTCCAGCGCGACCGGCGCACCGTGGTGCTGCACGTCGGCGACCACGACCCGTCGGGGCGGGCGCTGTTCGATTCCGTGGCCAGCGACGTCGCACTGTTGGCGCTCGGGCTCGACCTACCCGAGTGGCTCGTCCCGGAGTTCGTCGAGGTGGCCGTCACCCCCGCGCAGGTCGAGCGCTACGCCCTGCCGTCGTCGCCAGCCAAGGCGACCGACCGCCGCGGCGGCTGGGAAGGCGGGACCGTGCAGGCCGAGGCGCTGGCACCCGACCAGCTCGCCGCCGAAGTGCGGCAAGCCGTAGAAACCCGCTTCGACCTCTACCAGCTCGCCAAGGTGCTCGACACCGAGGAGGCCGAGCGCGCCTACCTCGTCGCCGAGCTCGACCGTCTCGCCAGCGGGGAGGTGTCGGGTGCCCCGTGAGGACGCCCGCACCAAGGGCGTGCGCTACCTCGCCGAAGGCCGGCTCATCGTTGAGGCCGTCGAGGGCGACTTCGTGCTCGCTCGCTGCCGAGGTAACGGGGCGATCTACGCCTGCGGCCATACACCCCGACGGGGCTGGTGGTGTGACTGCGCGGCCAAGACCCACTGCTCCCACCTGTGGGCGTTGATGACAGTGACCGTGAGAAGGAGGAACGCATGACCGGCCGTCTCCACCCGCTCCGCCGAGACAACACCGCAGCACCCGACCCGCACCAGGCCCTCGCTGACGCCCGGGCGAAGCTCAACGTGGTGCGCCAGCTCGTGGCCGAGCGAAAGGCCGGCGCGTCGTCCCTGGCCGTCGCCGAATACGAACTGAACCGAGCGCTGCTGCGAGTCGACGACGCCAGAGCTTGGGGGTCACCCAACGACGACGACCCCGAGGCCGCGTGACGGGCGTCCTCGGCCACACGCCCGCTCGCGGCTGGTGGTGCGATGCCCCGCTCACAACCTGCGCGCATCCCGTCGCCTTGCAGCTCGTCGTCATCCGCAACCGACGGGAGGAATCGTGAGCTTCGCACGCCCGATCAGGGATCCCCTCGACGCCGCCCGCGAGGCCCTCGCCGCCGCCACGGCGCACCTCGAGTGGATCCGCCAGCGGGTGCAGGCCGGCCAGCTCACCGGCCAGGCGTTGACCATGGCCGAGTTGCGCCGCCACCACGCGCAGCAGCGCTTCACATCCCTCCTCCGCGGCGACGGGGACTCAGCCGCGTGAAGCGCCCCGATCATCCGGCCGTCGACGCACTAGCGTTGGCTGTGCGCCTCGCACCGGACGGCTTCGCGCACGAGTTGTACCGGGTGGTCGATTCCTACGTGTCGTCTCTGCGCCGCGACTTTGGGCGGGCGCACCCGCTCACACACTGGTTGCACCACGCGCTGCGCTGTCGGGCGCTGTCAGGCGCTACTGAGTGCGAACCGTTGCCGGACGCCGGCGGCGGTCGGGACACTCGCACCATGACGCTGCTACTGACGTACGGCGAGGTCGCCGAAGCGCTGGCGATCAGCAAGCCGCAGGTTCGCCACCTGGTCAGCGCTGGGGTGCTCCCTGTGCGCTACATCAACTCCGCGCCGCGGATCCACAGGGACGACCTCGAGTCCTACGTGGACGGTCTGCCGATGGAGCGTGCGTCATGAGCGTTACCTCCACGCCCCCGACGGTTCGGCGGCGCAACGCTGCCCGACCGTCGGGGGCTGCTGACCGACTCGAGGCGCTACGTGAACGCGCCCGCGAGGGCGGGATCGTGCATCCCGACGAGCTCGCCGCCGCCGAGGCGGCCGACCGGGTGGAACAACTGCATGCCGAAGGTCAGGCTCGTCGGGCAGCCGAGGAAGCCCAGGAGCGGCAGCGGCAGGCGGTAGCGGACTGCCAACAGCGCATCGCCGACCTGCGCAAGGGCGAGAAGATGCGTGCCGCCTACATCGCCGCGGTGGATGCGTTCGCCACCTACGTCGGCGAAGTGCTGGACCGCAACGATGCGATCCGCTCGGACCTACAGACGGCGGAGAGCCTGGGCGTGGCCGTCGCGCCGGCACTGCGGCCGATCCCGGCCGACTACGCAAGCGCGCTCGCCGTCGGCAAGGCTCTGGACCGCCACCGACGTCGCCTGTCGGGAGCCGAGTCGCACTACTGGCGGATGGCGCTGGGCGACGGGCACGCCGCCGAACGCCGGGCCCGCGGGGCGCTGACCATGGAGGGGCGATGAGCACCATCGAACGGGCCGTCGCGACCCGCCGTGCCTACCGCGCCAAGGTCGACGAGATCAAGGCCAGCGACCTGACACCGGGAGCCAAGCGCGCTCAACTCGAGGAGCTCTACCACCGAACGCAGGCCGAGCTGCGCGGACTGCGCCGCCAGCACGACACCGCGCAGCAGGAGGCGGCTGCCCGCCTGACCCGCCGCCTGTTCGCCGCTCCCGGCAAGCCCGCATACCGCGACGCCGTGACGGCTGTGACCGCGCAGGTCAAGACCCGCGATGACTACCAGCTCGTGGCCAGGCAGGCCGAGATCACCGGCGATGACCTGCTCGCGAAGGCTGCGGCGTCGGTGGCGCACGCCAACGGCTGGAGCCGGGAGGTCAGCGAGTACGCCGAGCGCAGCGGCCAGACCGACACCCTCGACGCCCTGCGCGCACAGCAGGCCACAGCCAACGACCCGACGCACCGTCTCCACCTGTCGATCGGGTTCAACGTCGCGAGGCCGACGTGACGGGGTGGGGGCAGACCACTAGCCGGCTGGCGGCTCCTGACCAAGACGGCCAGCAGAATCTCGCCCCGACGTTTCGACCCGGCTTTCTGAAAGGCCACGTGGCCGGGGGAAGGGGCTGAAGCCTTGCCGCAGAGACGCAAGTCTGAGCACCTGCGGGTGCTGGAGGGCAGTCGCCCGCGCCCCGCAGCACCCAACTTGGGCGGTGGGCTGGGCACCCCCGCGGCCCCGAAGTGGCTGCCGCGTGTCGGCAAGGCGGAGTGGCGGCGGATCGTGCGGGCGTGCGCGGGTCATCCGACGTGGCTTCAAGAGGTGGACGTGGCGCTTCTGACTGCCTACTGTGCGACGTGGGCGACTTACCTCGACGCCGCCCGCGACGTGGCCGAGCGGGGCGCGCTCGTGTCGGGCCGCTCGTCGGCGGACAAGGGCGCGCTGGTCAAGAACCCGGCGGCGCAGATCGCCCGGGACTCGGCGACGCAACTGCGCAACCTCGCCCGCGAACTGGGTTTCAGCCCGGACGCCCGGGGGCGGGTCGACTTGGGCCAGCGTGAAGCGCCAAGCCGGGATGACCTGCTGTCGGACCCGTGCAGGCCTTTGTCATGAGCCCCGACGTGCTCGGTGGCATGAGGGTGCGGGCCGCAGACGGCCACCCACTACGTGCCCAAGGGGGTTCCCCCGCCGCGGTGCGCCGAGCCGAGTGCCGCGCCGTCGGCGGGGGTCAACGTTCACCGGCGGGGAGGTGACGGCTAGTGGCTGAGCGCGTTGTCACGGTTCGATACCGGGCCCTCCACGCGGACTACATGCGTGCCACGCGGGAGATGTCCGCGTCCACGCAGCAGTTCGGGACGCGGGTGGCGGATGTGACGCGGAAGAACCGCGAGCACTTCGACACGCTCGGCAAGGGCATGGCGGTGGCTGGGACCGCGATGGTGGGGTCGGCCACTATGGCGGCCCGGTCGGCTATGCAGTGGGAATCGGCGTTCGCCGGTGTCCGCAAAACGGTTGACGCGACCGAGGGGCAGCTTGCGGCATTGTCGGGCGAGCTCCGGGAGATGGCCACGCAGATCCCGGTAACCGCGACGGAGCTCGCGGGGATCGGCGAGGCCGCAGGCCAGCTGGGCGTCCAGACGGAGAACATCGCCGCGTTCACCCGCACCATGGCTGATCTCGGGGTGGCGACGAACATGTCGTCGGACCAGGCGGCCACCAGCTTGGCGCGCTTGGCGAACATCACGCAGCTTCCCCAGACCGAGTTCGACCGGCTCGGCTCCACGATTGTGAGGTTGGGCAACAACCTCGCTACCACCGAGTCTGAGATCACCGAGATGGGGTTGCGGATCGCGGGTGCAGGCGCGCAGATCGGCCTGGCCGAATCCGAGATTCTTGCAATCGGTGGGGCGTTGTCGTCGGTGGGCATCGAAGCTGAGGCAGGCGGGTCGGCGATCTCGCGTGTGATGATCAACATCGCCAGTCAGGTGGAGACCAGCGGTGACATGCTCGGCGAGTTCGCCCGTGTCGCCGGGACGTCGGCGGAAGAGTTCGCAGCGCAGTGGCGCGAGGACCCCGCACAAGCCCTCGTCGCGTTCGTGACCGGGTTGGGGGACATGGAGCGGCAGGGCGGCTCCACCCTGCAGACGCTCGAGGCGTTGGGGATCACCGAGATTCGGATGCGGGACGCGTTGCTCCGCTCAGCGGGTGCCGGCAGTCTGCTGGCGGACGCGATCGGCCTGGCGAACGGTGCGTGGAAAGAGAACAACGCGCTGACGCTCGAAGCCGAGCAGCGGTATCAGACCGCCGAGTCCCGCCTGCAGATAGCGCGCAACGAGATAACCGACTTCGCCATCGGCGTCGGCGAGAGCGTCCTCCCCGTGCTCGTGGGGGTCGCTGAGGCCGGTGCGGGTCTGGCGGGCGTGCTCGGCGACTTGCCCGAGCCTGTGCAGAGGGTCGGCGGGGTGGCCACGCTCGCCGCAGGCGGGTTGACCGCGATGGGCGGCGCCGCGCTGCTGCTGCTGCCGCGGGTGGTGGCGACCAAGGACGCCCTCACCGCTTTGAACATCACGAAAGCCACCACGCTTGCGCGGATGAGCTCGCTCGCGAAGTTCATGATCGGCCCGTGGGGCCTCGCCGTGGGGGGCGCAACCGCCGGGTTGTACGCCTGGCAGCAAGCCGCAGCAGCCACCGCCGAGGCCATCGCCGAAGTCAACGCGGCCGTCGCGGAAACGTCGGGGGAGCCGGCGGAGGCATTGCGGGCGGTCCGTGAGCAGTTCGACGCGATCGGCCGCAGCGGCGGGTTCGCCACGGACGTCGGCCGGTTCTTCCGGCAGATGATCGGCGGCACCACGCTGGGCACCGAACGGGCGGAGATCTTCGCCGCCGCCGTCGAGACGGTCGGGGAGACGTCGGCGCGGTCGGCGCTCGAGCTGGTCGAGATGGCCGAGGCTGCGGGGCTGGTCGCCCGCGAGTCCGACGGGTCGGTGACGGCGCTGTCGCACATGGGCGACGCCACCGTGCTGACCGCCATGCAGATCGTGAACCTCGGGGCGGCGGCGGAGAAGCAACGCCGCGAGGCCAACCTCGCCGCACAGGACAACAGCGCCCTCGGCGGGACGTTCCAGCAGCTCGGCGCCGACGCTCACACGCTCGGCGCCGAGCTCGGCGAGACGGGCTCGTTCCTCGACTCGCTGTCCGCCACCGCGAAAGCCGCGATGGAGCCGCTCGCGCACGGTTTCGACCCGTTCGACCACTACACGAGGTAGCCGCCATGACGATGATCTGTGTCAGCGCAGCGCAGGACCACGCCGCCATCATGAGCGACACGCTGCTGCGCCAGTTCGACAGCCGCAACGCCTGGGTCGCCGAGGACGAGCGCAAGGTCATGGTGCTGCCGGAGATCAACGCGGCGGTCACCGCCCGCGGGCACGCCGGCATGGCGCAGGTGTGGGCGGTGATGGCCGCCCGGCGTGCCGGTGAGGTCGCGGACTTCGACGAGTTCACCGAACGCGCCCAGACCATCCTCCTGGGCGTCCTCACGGCAGCCCGGGAGCGGCCGTGGTACGAGCGGCTCGAGGGCCTCGGCGTGGAGTTCGCCGGTGACCTGTGCGCCTACTTCGTCGGCTGGTCACCCCGCGCCGGCCGGTTCAAGGCTTTTGCGGCTTGCGCATCCGAGAACTTCAAGCCTGACGACATCTCCGACGAGTTCCACGCCACCCCGGTGCCGCTCGGGGCGCAGCCCACCGCGGTGGAGCGACGCATCTACGAGCGGATGGGTAACCCGCTGCCTTCCGGCCCGCCCGTCTCGGCACCGACGTCTGTCGGAGAATGGGTGGGGTTGGCGAAGCGGATTCACCGCACCCGCGCTGTGCGCAGGGACCTCGGTCTCACCCAGGACATGTGGAAAGTGGAGGTCGGCGGGCCTGTCCACCTGACCCGTCTCGTGGAGGGCGGCCCTGCCACGCAGCAGCGGATCCACACGTTCGACGCCGAGGACTTCCGGGCCGCGTTCACGGGCAGCTTCCACCCGGTCGGCCAGCTCGGCCCTTGCCCGTGCCGCAGCGGCCGGCGCTACCTCGACTGCCACATCGCCCTCTGGCAGGACCTGCCGTGCCACTGCGAGTCCGGTGACACCCTGCGGAACTGCTGCAAGCTCGACTTGGACAGCGCCGAAGCGGTCGAGTGGCTCAGCGAGTACCCCGACCTCGCCCGCCCGGTTCCGCCCCGTCAGGCCAAGGTCGGCCGCAACGAGCCCTGCCCGTGCGGCTCAGGCGTGAAGGCGAAGAAGTGCTGTCTGGTCGGGGCGGCTGCGTGAGTGGGGAGGACTACTCCGGCCCCTCCACCGACAAGGGGATCTCCGCCAGGCCTCGGGGGGGGTAGACCGCCCCCGAGAACCGTGTGACACTGCATAGGGCAGACCGGTAGGGTGGAAAGCGCAGTAGTTGTCCCGTGCACTTGTCGGCCGACAGGGTGAACCAGAGGCCATGAGAGGCCCGCCGGGGAAGGACGCCACCGCATGTCCAGCAGCGACCGGCGGGAACGCCGAAAGCTGCAAGAGGACGCAAACAGGCAAGGTTGGGAGTTCACGGACAAGGGCCGATATGGGAAGCTCAAGTGCCCTTGCCCCGAGAGGCACATCAGGTTGAGCGTGCACCACAGTCCGTCCAACCCCAACTACTGGAAAGAGCTGCGCGCATGGCTCGTCCGCCACACGTGCTGGAGGGAGGACCGATGAAGTACCGCATGGGCGTGTGGCTCTCATTCTTCCAGCGGGAGGCTCCCGAGCCAGAGTGGGGCCACGAGTCATTCGAGGACTTCCTCGACGAGGTCATGGAGCATCTCCTTGACAACGACGATGTGGAAGACCCAAGCGTCGGCGGCTCACTAGCGCGACTCGACGTCGAGATCGCACTCACCCTGACCCTGCCTGACGACGCCACTACTGAGCATGTGGTTGAAGGCGGCATGGCTGCCATTCGCTCCGCCATCCACGCCGCCCGCGGCGGAACACCTGACTGGCCTACCTTCCGTGAGGGCGACTTTACTGCAGGGCCGCTCCAGCCCGCATAGCGGGCAACCCTGCCGTGAACGCCGTCGCGGTAGGCTCTACGCCCCGTGGACGCCCTGCGCCTTCACCGCGAGCCGGACCTCGGCGAGGCGCTCCCTCCCGTTGCCCCTGAGTGGTACGAGGACGCCGCCTGCGCCGACATGGACACCGAGGCGTTCTTCAACGAGACGGCCAAAGGCGTGGCCGAGGCCAAGGCGACCTGCGCCGGCTGCCCCGTGCTCGAGGCGTGCCGCGCCGAGGCGATGGCCGATCACAGCTTGGCCGGCGTGTGGGGCGGCTGGACGGAGCACGAGCGCGGCGAGGTCCGCGCCGGCCGCGAACCCGTGGACCGCCCCCGCCGCAGCGTCGCTCAGGCGCGCCCTGAGCGCCCCCGGGGGGAGCTGCAGCCCTGCGGGACGCCTGCCGCCTACACCCGCCACCGACGGCGCGGCGAGCCCGCCTGCGAGGCGTGCCGGGAGGCCAACAGGCGGAAGGTCCGGGAACGCCGCCAAGGCAGGCAAGCGGCCGCGTAAGGGGGGGGCGTAGGAGGCCGTTATTACTCAGCCGGGCAGCGTGATGACCGGAACCTGGCCAACAGGGCCTACGGGCAGCGGCTTGGTCTCTGACGCCGCACAGTCGCCGCACAGTCGGAAACCCCAGTCGTGCACGCCGACGGGGACGCGGCCGGGCGGCATCCCGCAGCTCGTGGAGACGATGGCGGACGCTTGCTCGCTCGGAATGCCGAACCCGCCCATCAGGAAGGCGATCGCGGCCTCGGCCTCCCCCCTCACCGCTATCGCGGTGTCGGTGCCGCGCAGGCACACCACGCAGCTGTTCCTGTAGTCGCCTCGGAGTCCGGGCGCGGGCATTGGATCGGGCAGACCTCCCTGACCGACTCTGGGGTGTGGCATGGTGACCCTCCTTCTGCGGTGCAACATTGTGACCGAACGGCCCCGAGCCGAAGCCCGGGGCCGTTGTGGAGCGATTGGGCGGCTACTCGTCGCCCTCCCCGAAGACGATGCGGCTGATGCGGCCGAGCGGGCCCTGTTGGCGCACTGTGTCGACGCGGATGATGGACCCTTCGCGCTCCAAGTCGTCGACCGCCTCGTTGAGCATCCTGCAGAACGCCACCACTTCAGGCTCGTAGTCGTCGATGCCCGGCCCGGACAGGCCGTACCGCTCGAAGGTCTCCGGGTGCTGTTCCCCCTCGACGGCGTGCTCGGCCCGCAGCGCCATCGCCGACAGCAGCACATCGACCTCCCGCAGGCCGCAGGCCTCCACAAGGTCGAGGTCGAGCGACTCGAGGTCATCCTCGGTCGCCAGCGACGGGTACCGGTCGCTCGTCCAGTCCTGCCGCAGCCGCCGGAGGCGGTCGGTCAGCTCCAACACGGCCTCGTGGACGGCGCGGGCGAAGGGCAGGAGCTCGTCGGCCTCGGCCCGCAGATGCGCGGGGATGCGGTCGGTGTCGGTCACGACGCCACCCGCTTGCCCTTGTCGGCGATGTACTCCAGCGTGCCTGCGGCGGCGTCCAAGGCCAGGGCGACCTCAGCGAGCGTGTGCAGGTACGGGCCCATCTCATTGAAGCCGTCGGCACGGCCGATGTACTCCGTCATGGCTGCCAGCACCTTCGCCAGCCGGCCGTGGTCTTCGCGCAGGTCGGTGATGACCTCGCCTTGTCGGAACTCGTCGATCTCGACGACCTGTGTGATGTCGGTGTCGGTCATCGTGTGCCCTCCCCGTCCTCGTCGAGCCCCAGCAGCTTCGCCGAGCGCTCCATCGCCGCATCGAGGCGCCGTCGGTTCTCCGCGACGGCCTCGTCGCGGATAGAGCGCAGGACGGCGAGCGCGTCGTCCACGAAGGCGACGACGTTGCCCGGCGCGGCCGTGTCCCGGTCGCTGTCGTACAGGACCGCCAGCACGTCGGCCAGCATGTCCGTCAGGTCGGCGTGCGCGTGGACGAGCGGGCTGCCGGTGTGGTCGGACAGGCGGCCCTTGAGCTGCGCGAGGAAGGCGTCCATCGCCTCGTAGCGCGCCTCCTCGTCCCGGACGGTGGTGGTGTCGGCGGCCGTCACGACGCACCCCCTTCCTCGGCTGCGTCTGCACGCCGCCGGGACTCGGTGACGGCCTCGGCGCGCAGGTCGTGCAGCACGCCGAGCAGCCTGTCGAGGAACGCGACCACCTGCCCGGGCGCTGCGGTGTCCCCGTCGCCGCTCTCGTGCAGCGCGTTCAACATGTAAAGGATGACGTCGGCGGTCGACTCGGCGGCGGTGCCGAGGTCGTCGGTGACGGTGCCGATGTCGCCTGTCCTGTCGGTGATGCGTGCGACGAGCTCGTCATGGCGGCTGCTGACCCGCTCGTAGCGCGCCAGCTCCTCCGGTGTCAGCTCGTCGGCTATCGTGTTGCTCATCGGTGTCCCCTTCCAGGTGTCGGTTCCCACGAAGGAGCGAACGCGGGGCACGGGTGGATGTGCCGATAACTGGCACGGTTTCGCTCGCGGAAGACCTGCAAAAGCGCTGCTGCGCATGCCGCTATCCGCGAACAGACAACTGCTACCGCGACTACGGGGTGCGGAACGCGCAGCAGATGATGCGCCTGCTGACCTCGGAGAACACGTCCACATAGTGCGCGTTTACGCTGGCACAGCGCTTCTGGTCCCGGCAACGTTCGGCCCTATGGCGCCCGACACACTCACCACTCTCATCCTCTGGGGTGGGCGCCCAGCCCATGGGATGCTGAGTCCGCTGACACCGGGTCGACCGAGGCCACCGGTGACCACATCCGCGGCCGGCTCGTCGCGCTGCGCCGCGAGCGGTCGCAGAACACCGCCCGCACCTATCTACGCCGGCGTGCGGCACTTCTACCGCTGGGTGTCGCCGAGGACGAGATCGAGGCTGACCCGTGCGACGGCATCCGCTCGCCCGCCCCGGCCGAGCCCGGGAGGTCCTTGGACAGGCGCAGGACGCGCGCGGAATGGATCAGGCTGGAGGCGCCGAAGCCCATGATCCCCCGGAACACGGTCGCGCCCGCCAGGTCCTCTTGGCGCAGGAGCTCCACGATCGCCTCGTACAGCGGACGACCGTCGTGCTCATCGTCCTCGCCGATGAAGATGCGGAGAAGCTTGCCATCCTCGACGTTCTCCATGTGACCATCCTCGTCGTCGTCAGGCGAGAGCCAGGATCACTCCCGCGACCGCTGATCCTGCCAAGAGCTGGCCGCCGAGGTTGACCGCCGCCACCCGCAGTCCCACGCGACCGCCGGCCACGTGGACGCTCTCGACCATCCACGTCGAGAAGGTGGTGAACGCGCCGGCGAACCCCGTCCCCAGCACCGTCACCCAGCCACTGCTCAGGACACCGGCGTGCTGGGCGGCGACGAGTGCGGCGAACACCACGGTGCCGGTCAGGTTGACGACCGCGGTGCCCAGGGTCAGCGCCGTACCCGCGCGCGCCTGGATCCAGCCTGCCAGCTCGTACCGCGCCCATGCCCCCAGGGCCCCGGCAAGGACCATCCCCACGGCCGTCATGAGCGGCGCCCCCCCAGGCGAACTCCCAGGAGTGCGGCGCCGAAGCCCGCCGTGATGCTGCCGAGCGCATAGCCGACCGCGGCACCCGTCTGGTTCGTGCCTGCAAGACGGGCGATCTCGACCGCGAAGGTCGAGAAGGTTGTGTAGCTGCCCAGCATGCCCGTGCAGAACAGCGGGATCGTCAGCGTCGTCCGCGGCGCCGCGTGCAAGAAGCGGGTGAGCAGGTAGCCGAGCAGCAGCGAGCCCGAGACGTTCTCGACGAACGTCGCCCACGGCCACGCCCCGTCCAGCGGCAACGCCACGGCGACAAGACCGCGAAGCGCTGTGCCCACGGCTCCACCGACGGCGATGGCCAGCCGCCGGCGCCACGGCAACGGCAGGCGGCGTCGCGCCCACCGGCGGGGACGGCTCAGCAGGCGAAGGAGCAGATACCGTTCCGCGCCGTCGGGGTGGATGTGACCGTCCTGCGCCACTTGATGGCCTCCTGGGCGTCGCACAGCTCGACCAGGAGCCATCAGCCCAGGCGGGCGGTTGTCGGCGAGCCCCATCGCCTTCTCGGCGAGGCTAGCGCCCACGCGAGGCCGCGAGCTAAAGGGACATCCGGCAGCCCGCCGAACGGCTCCGCGGCATCACCGACGACTGCGGGTCGCCAGCCACAGCCCGGACCCCAGGATGAGCAGGGCCAGGCCGCCGAAGACGGCGGCGAGCGGCAGGGTGAAGGCGAGGAGCACGCACAGCACCACGCCGAGGCCCGCCAGCCAGCGCGGCCAGCGCCGTTCGGCGTCCGAGAGCGTCCAGGCGGATGCGTTTGCCAGGGCGTAGTAGGTGAGCACGGCGAAGGAGCTGAACCCGATGGCGCCGCGCAGGTCGGCCACGAGGACGACCGCGCACACGATCGCCGCGGCGGTGACTTCCGCCCGGTGCGGCGTTCGGTGTGTGGGGTGCACGGCGTCCAGGAAGCCGGGCAGCTCGCGACGGCGGGCCATCGACAGGGCGGTGCGGCTGACGCCGGCGAGCAGCGACAGCAGGACACCGGCCGCCGCGATCGCGGCGCCGACGCGGACCACCCAAGCGAACCCGGCCCAGCGGCCGGCCCCCACGGCCGCGGCCAGCGGCGCCGGCGCCTCCGCCAGGGTTTGCGGACCGACGGACAGCAACGCCGAGCCGAGGACCACCGCGTAGACCACCACGACGATGCCCAGGGCGATCGGGATGGCTCGGGGGATGGTGGTCTGCGGGTCGATGACCTCCTCACCGAGCGTGGCCAGGCGGGCGTAGCCGGCGAACGCGAAGAACAGCAGCCCACCGGACTGCAGGACTCCCCACACACCCGCAGGTAGGTCGGCGGTGAGGTTGCCGATCTGGGCGTCGCCGCCGAGTACGGTGGCGGCGACGGTCGCGGCGAGCGCGGCCAGGACGACGGCGACGATCCCGCGGGTGAGCCCGGCGGTCTTGCGGACACCGCGGTAGTTGACGGCCGCCAGCGCCACGACCGCGGCGATACCGATGGGGCGTGCCCAGTCGGAGGCGACGTACGAGCCGAAGGTCAGGGCCATGGCGGCCAGGCTGGCGGTCTTGCCGACGACGAAGCTCCACCCGGCGAGGAACCCCCAGTAGTCGCCGATGCGCTGCCGGGCGTACACGTAGGTCCCGCCGGACTCGGGGTAGAGGGCGGCGAGCTGCGCGGAGGAGGTGGCGTTGGCGTAGGCGACCAGCGCGGCAAGGGCCAGGCCGACGAGCAGCCAGCTGCCAGCGGCCGCTGCGGCGGGGCCGGGCGCGGCGAAGACGCCGGCGCCGATCATCGCGCCGAGGCCGATGACCACGGCGTCGCCGAGGGTGAGGCGGCGGGCGAGCTCGTGTCGTTCGGTCACTGGTCCACCTTCCCTGTAGAGGCCATGAGTGGGGCATGGCAAGAGGGGCCGAGGTCCGCTGGGACAGGAGAGAAATCACAGGCCTGTAGTACCGGGGCGCGACGCGGCGAAAGCGGCATGATGCCGCACCGGCTACGGCTCGGTGAGGGTCGGGGTGACGGCCTGGGTCGATCGCCCTTCGAGGACCAGCACCTGCACGCGGCGGGCCGGGCCCTCGCCTTGACAGAGGCTGCCAGGGTCGTCCAAGGCGATGCTCGCCCGCCGCGGTGCGACGGTCGGCCTCGCCCTTCACCGCCCACGCGCGGTGTCACACCTGGGCGCACGAGTTCCGCAACGCCGGCGGCAGCGAAGGTGATTGGACAGTCGCGCGCCGGCGAGACCGATCACTGCGGAGGCTGGTCCTCGTCGTAGAAGTCGAGCTGGTCCACGGGCAGCACGATCGAGGTGAGGATGTTCGACAGGTGGGCCCCGATGCGCTTGACGTACTGAGAGGCGAGCGCGACGGCGATGCTGTCCTCGCCGGGGGTTGTGGTGAGCAGGGTGTCGAGGGCTTCGTCGAGACCGTCGACGAAGGTCTGGATGGTGGCGAGCAGCCGGTTGGTCACGTCGGGGTCGCGTGTGTCGAGGGCGGCACGGACTTCGCTGAGGTGGCCGCTGGCCTGGTGGCATGCGGCGGCGAGTCGCTCGTGCGAGGGCGTGCCGGGTGGGAAAGGGCCGGCGACCCGGGCGATGCGCAACAGCTCCTTGGCGTAGTCGCCGATCCGTTCGATGTCCTTGACGATCGACATCGTTACGAGCAGCGCGGGGATGTCGGTTGCGGTGCCGTGGGTCGAGGCGTGGATGACGAGCTGGCGGCGGACCTGCTGGACGAGCTCGTTGACGTGGTAGTCGCTGTCGGACACCTGCTGGCGCAGCGTGTCGGGGTCGGTGTGGCCCAGCAGGCCTTCGCGGGCGAGCTCGAGGGTGCGCCGGTCGGCGTCGAGCATGTCGAGCAGGTGCTGCTCGATGCGCTCGAGCCCGCTGCTGTCGGCTCCGAACAACTGTCGCCAGATCATGGGTCCTCCAGTCAGCTGAGCGCGGCGACGCTGGCGAGCCGGGTGAACACGCCCGTGGCCAGCTCGAGGGTGAACAGCAGGGCGAGGGCGAAAAGCAGCCGCACGCCGCGGTTGCCCAAGCCGCGAGATGACGCTGCGCGTGCGTCTGGCACGGGTCAGCGGCCGGCGGACACGCCGAGCTCGTCGAGCAGGCTGCGGACCCGCCGCTCGATCTCGTCGCGGATGGGGCGCACCGCCGCGACGTCCTTGCCGGCCGGGTCGTCCAGCTCCCAGTCCAGGTAGCGCTTGCCCGGGACGTAGGGGCACTCGTCCCCGCAGCCCATCGTCACGACCACGTCGGTCGCATCCAGGTCGTCGTCGGTCCACTTCTCCGGCCGAGCGGCGGAGATGTCGATCCCGACCTCGGCCATCGCCTCCACCGCCGCGGGGTTGACCCGCTCGCCAGGCGCCGACCCGGCCGACAGCACCTCCACCTGGTCACCGGCGAGGTGGCGCAGCCAGCCGGCGGCCATCTGCGAGCGGCCGGCGTTGTGCACACACAGGAACAGCACGGTCGGCCTATCAGCCATCGACACTCCTCGGTTCGAAGACGAAGGTCATGGCGCGGCCACGGTCTGCTCGCGGGGCACGACGACGTCCTCGGCGGTGCGGACGTCGGGTCGGAACAGCCACCCGATCAACACTGCGGCTACCGCTGCGCCGACCAGCTGGGCGAGCAAGAAGCCGGGCACCGCGGCGGGGGCGATGCCGGTCCAGGTGTCGGTCACCATGCGAGCGACGGTGACCGCCGGGTTGGCGAATGCCGCCGACGAGGTGAAGTAGATCGCGCCGGTGATATACGCGCCGACCGCGGCCGGGACCGCCCTGACGTGGCCCGACCGCACCGCGCCGAAGATCACCACCAGCAGCCCAAAGGTCGCCACCGCCTCGCTGGCCGCCAGCGCCACGCCGGTCCGCTGCGTCGCGGCCAGCGCGACCGCCGGCTCGCCGAACAGCAGGTTCGCCCCGACGGCTCCAGCCAGCCCGCCGGCCAGCTGCACCGCCACGTAGCCGGCCGCCATCCGGGGGCGCAGCCCGCCGAACAGCGCGTCGACCAGCGTCACCACCGGGTTGAAGTGCCCTCCCGACACCGGACCGAACGTCACGATCAGCGCCGCCAGCGCCACCCCCACCACGACCGCGTGCTGGAACAGCTGCGCCGAGGCCGCCCCGTCGGACGACGCGGTGATCCCCGAGCCCACGACGGCCAGCAGCAGCCCGGCCGTGCCCAGCGCCTCCGCGACCAGCCGCCGGGCCGTCATGCCGCCGCCAGCCGCGACACACGCTCGGCGATGTCGGCGAACGCCGCCTCGAACGTCGCGCGGTCACCGGCCACCGGGTCGGGCACCGACCAGTGCAACCGCGGACGGTCGAACGGCATCCCCGCCTCCAGCGCCCGGTCGCAGACCGACACCACGACGTCCGGGTCGAGGCGCACCTCGTCGTAGCCGCGCGGCCGCCCGCGCGACAGGTCCAACCCGTAGTCGGCGGCGACCGCCACCGCCAACGGGTGCACCGCCGCCGCCGGGTTGCTCCCGGCGCTGGCCGCCCGATGACGTGTTCGCTGCCGCCACAGCCCCGCGGCGAACTGCGAGCGCGCCGAGTTGTGCGTGCACACGAACAACGGGTTGCGCACCGCCACCGGAGCCGGCCGCGGGACCAGCCGGTCCAGCGCCCCGGGACGCAACCGGACGTAGCGCCGCCGCCGGTCCCCCTCTGACACGTGGCGCTCCACCACGCCGGCCTCCTCCAGGGTGCGCAGATGGAACGCCAGCAGGTTCCAGTCCACACCGGTCAGCTCCCGCAGCTCGCCCGGTGTGCGGTCCGAGACGGTCAGCGCATCCACCATCATCACCCGGGTGGGTTCTCCCAGCGCGCGGTGCACGGCAGCCCGCTGCGCGATGGGTACCTCAGCTGCCATTGAGGTAATGGTACGAGATCGCCACCGCGGTCGCAAGCTCACGGTCCGGCGAGGGGACGTGATCCATGGAGCTGGCTCCAGGCCGGCTTGAGCCTGGATGTTGCCCGCACCACCGTCCGGCTCCGCGTGAGCTCACCAGCGCGAGCCGGTGCATTAGCCTGCACCCGACGACGGAGGTGCGATGAACCGGGAGACGTGGCAGGCACTGCGATGGCTGGTCGCTCTCGCGGTCTGCGCGCTCGTGGTCGTGGTGTCGGTCCCGCTGGCCATCGACGCGCTGACGAGCGGCATCGTCATCGGGGGCGACCCCGGGGAGGAGCAGGAGGGACGGGAGAGGGCCGTGACCCCGGCGGAACCGGCCGGGCAGGTCCCGTCTGGGCCCGTCGACGACGGCTCGGCAACCCCCGAGCTCGACTTCGCCGTGGTCGACGGCGTCGTCGGGCAGTCGACCGCGCGCACGCTCGACCTCGCCGGGGGCGCCGCCGTGCTCGTCTTCCCGCTGGTCGACGGCGACCCCGCGTGCGTCGGGACCGCGCAGCTCGAGCTCCAGCTCCTTGACGCCGATCCGACGGAGGTCGGGGTCTACGCCGCCGCGGTGACGGCGGGGGCGGACGGCGAGGAGGTCGGCGACCCGCGACGCGACGACACCGTCCACGCGCTCGCGCTCACCGACGGGTCCCCCGGCCGCCTGCGGTGGGACGTCACCGAACTCTACCGCGCTTGGGCCGGCGGGACCCTCGCGTCGCCCGGCGCGCCGTTCGCGGTGGCGGTGACTCCACCCGGCGACCCGGCGGCGCTGCGCTTCGCGGCCGCGGAGGCGGGTCCCGGCGACGCCCCGGAGCTCGTGTGGGAAGGCGTTCCCGACTGCGGCGCCTCCGCGTAGGAGCTCCCCCGCGCGACGCTTCCGTCCCCCGGCGGGTGCGTGCGTCTCAGGTTCGGTCCTCCCAGCGCGGGCGCACCCGCACCGCGATGTCGAGCGGCGTCCCGGCGAACCCGAAGGTGTCACGCAACCGCCGTTCGAGGTAGCGCACGTAGCCCGGTGACAGCTCCCCGGTCGTGAACACGCGGAAGCGCGGTGGGCCCGTCGCCACCTGCGTGGCGTAGCGCAGGCGCACGGACCGTCCGGCGTGCAGGGGCGGCGGGTTGGCGTCGACCGCGTCGGCCAACCACTGGTTCAGCCGCGCGGTAGGGACCCGCCGGCTCCACTCCTCGTACACGGCGCCGATCGCCGGCAGCAGCTTGTCGACGCCGCGGCCCGTCGCCGCGGACGTCCGCACGAGCGGCGCGTAGCCGACGAACGACAGCTTGCGGTCCCTCTCCCGCTCGAGCATCTCGCGCCGGTACTCGTCGACGAGGTCCCACTTGTTGAGCACGAGCACGAGAGCACGTCCCACGTCGAGCACCTGCCGGGCGAGCTTCTGCTCCTGCTCCCCCACCGGCTCGGACGCGTCGAGCACGAGCAGCGCGACCGCCGCCGCGTCGAGGGCCTTGACGGTGCGCACGGTGGAGTAGTACTCCGTGGCCTGCGCGCCCCGCACCCGCGCCCGACGGCGCAGCCCCGCCGTGTCGACGAACCGGTAGGTCGTCCCGTCGGGCAGTGCGACGACGGTGTCCACGGCGTCGCGGGTGGTTCCGGGACGCTCGTCGACGATCGTGCGCTCCTCACCGAGGAGCCGGTTGAACAAGGAAGACTTGCCGACGTTCGGTCGACCGATGAGGGCGACGCCGGGCACGTCCGCCGTCCGGCCCCCGGGGGGCCGCTCGAAGGCGCCGGCCTCGCCGAGGCGCGCGACGAAGAGGTCGAGCAGGTCGCCGGCACCCCGCCCGTGCAGCGCGCTGACCGGTGCGGGGTCGCCGACGCCGAGCGCGTAGAGCTCCGCGAGCTCGCTGGCCGAGCGCGCAGGGCTGCCGAGGTTGTCGACCTTGTTCGCGACGAGCTGGACCGGGCGTCCGGACGCGCGCAGCCAGCCGGCGATCTCGGCGTCCTCCTCGGTGATGCCGACGGCCGCGTCGACGACGAAGACGATGAGGTCGGCATCGGTGACGGCGGTCTCGGCCTGGGCGGCGACCGCGTCGTCGAGGCGGGACTGGCGCTGCCGCGTCGGCATCCACCCGCCCGTGTCGACGAGGGTGAACCGCCGGCGGTTCCACTCCGCGGTGTGGGTGGTGCGGTCGCGGGTGACCCCCGGGCGCTCCTCGACGATCGCCTCGCGTCGGCCGACCAGACGGTTGACAAGGGTCGACTTGCCGACGTTGGGTCGCCCGACGACGGCGACCGTCGGCAGGCCGGGCTCGACGATCTGTCGCCGCGGTGCGGGACTGCGGGGCTCGGCGGTCACGGGTCCTCGGCGGTGTCGGCAACGGGTGGGCGGTGGCGCTCGGCCAGGGTCAGGAGGTCGTCGACGAGGCTGTCCACGTCGCGGCCCGTCGTGTCGACCACGACCGCGTCGGGCGCCTTCACCATCCGGGCGGCGTCCGCGGCGTCCCGGCGGGCGATCGCCTCGGCGTGCGCGGCGACGACCTCGGGATCGCGTTCGCCGAGCTGGGCGGCGCGGCGGCCGGCACGCTCGGCGGGACTGGCCGTGAGCCACACCTTGAGCGGCGCGTCGGGCACCACCACCGTACCCGCATCCCGGCCCTCCACGACCGCCCCCGCCAGGCCGATCCCGGCCCGCTGCACGTCGAGCAACGCCGCGCGCACCGCCGGGTGCGCCGACACGGTGGAGACCGCCGCGGTGACCGCCGGTCCCCGGATCGCGTCCTCGACGTCCTCCCCGTCGATGCGGGTGCGCCCGTCGCGGCGGCTGATCGACGCGCCGGCGAGGAGCGCGGCGCACGCCGCGCCGTCCCGCAGGTCCACCCCGACGCGCAGGGCGAGGAGGGTCGCCGCCCGGTAGAACGCTCCCGTGTCGATGTGCGGCACGCCGAGGCGCTCGGCGAGCCGCGCGGCGACGGTGGACTTGCCGGAGCCGGCGGGCCCGTCGATAGCGACGAGCGTGGCGCGGCGCGTCACCGCTCGCGCCACTGGACGCCGAGGACGCGCAGGTCGTCCCAGAAGCCCGGGTAGGTCTTCGCGACGCAGCCGGGGTCCTCGACGACGATGCCGGCGACGCGGGCGCCGAGCGAGGCGAAGGCCATCGCCAGGCGGTGGTCGTCGTGGGTGGCCAGGGACGCCGGCCCGCAGGCGCCGCCGCCGTGGACGACGAGCCCGTCGGGCTGCTCGGCGACCGCCACCCCTGCCTTCGCGAGCTCCTGGGCGAGGGCCGCCAGGCGGTCGGTTTCGTGGCCGCGCGTCACCGCCGCCCCGGTGATCGTGGACACGCCGTCGGCGAGCGCGGCGAGGACCGCCACGGTCGTGACCTGGTCGGGCATGGCGGTGAGGTCGGCGTCGACCGGGCGCAGCGTCGCCGGCCCGGTGACGGTGACCGCGTCGCCTTCGCGCGTCACCGTGCACCCCATCGCGGCGAGGACGTCGGTCAGCGCCGCGTCGGGCTGGCGGGTGCCCGCGGTCGCGTTCGTCACGGTCACCGTGCCCCCTGTGCTGGCCGCGAGCGCGAGCAGGTGCGCCGCGGCGCTCGCGTCGTACTCGACGCGCCGGTCGCGGGCCGTGTAGCCGTGTCCGGCCGTCACCCGCCAGGCGCCTGTGCCCTCGCGTCCGACCTGCGCGCCCCAGTCGCGCATGACCTCCGCGGTGAGGTCGACGTAGCCTCCCGCACCGGCGCCGCGCACCGCGAGGTGGACGTCACGGCGGGCGTAGGGAGCCACGAGCAGGACGGCGCTGGCGAACTGGCTCGAGGCGGTGGCGTCGACGGTCACCCGGCCGCCGTCCAGTCCGCCGCCGGCCGCGACCACCGGCGGGTAGCCCCCCTCGTCGCGCACGTCGGCGCCGAGGCCCGCCAGCGCGGCGGTGAGCGGCCCCACCGGGCGCCGCAGCAGCGGTGGTGCCCCGGTGACGACCGCGCCGCCGGGCGCGAGCACCGCAAGGCCGGCGACGAAGCGCAGCGTCGTGCCCGACAGCCCCGCCGACACCGCGCGGTCGGGCGTGCGCAGCACCCCGCCCGTGCCCGTCACCGACCAGGCCTCGGGGGAGATCCGCACCGCAGCGCCAAAGGCGCCGATGGTCTCCCGCATCACCGTGGAGTCGTCGCTCACGAGCGGGTCGTGCAGGACCGACGTGCCCGCGGCGAGGGTCGCGAGAACGAGGAGGCGGTTCGTGACGCTCTTGCTCGTGGGCGCGGCGAGCGCGCCGGCCGCCGGACCCGAGGGGATGACCTCGACCGCCTCTGCCGCCGGGCACGGGGTCACCGCTCGTGCTCCAGGACCTCGTAGCCGATCGCCTCGAGGGCGACGCGGGCCTTCGCGGCGTTCTCCGGTCCGAGGATGGCCAGGCGCAACAGTCCCCGGCCGCCCTCGGGGGCGTGCTCCACGCCGATGTCCTCGATGTTCACCCCGGCGAGGCCCACCGTCGTGGTGACCTCGGCGAACACGCCCGGCCGGTCGGGGATGGACAGCTGCAGCTCGAGCAGCCGCCCGCTGAGGCTCTCCTTGCCGGGCAGGGCCCTGCGGGCCGCGCGCGCGTCGGACAGGGCGCGCCGCAGCCCCTCCTCGTCGGCCACCGCGAGCACCGAGCGCAGCGCGCCGATGCGCTCGCGGTAGTCGTCGAGCACCGCGACGATCGCGTCACGGTTCTCCGCGCAGATGTCGAGCCACAGCTCGGGGTTGCTCGCGGCAACCCGGGTGGCGTCGCGGAAACCGCCCGCGGCGAGCAGCAGCAGGCCGGCGTGCTCCCCGCGGGCCCGTTCGGCGGCGAGGTTCATGAGCGTGGTGGCGGCGAGCTGCGGCAGGTGGCTCGTGACGGCGACGAGCAGGTCGTGCCGTTGGGGGCTGACGGCGAGCACCCGCGCACCGAGCCGGGTCACGAGGCCGTGCACCAGCCGGTAGGCCTCGGGCTCGGTGTGGGTCGTCGGGGTGAGCAGGTACGTCGCACCGACGAAGAGGTCGGCGAAGGCGTGCGCCGCTCCGGTCTCCGCGGAGCCGGCCATGGGGTGGCCCCCGATGACGTGGACGCCGCCCGGTGCCGCCGCCTGCAGCGCCTCGACGACGCGGGCCTTCACGCTTGCGACGTCGGTGAGGATGGCCCCCGGCCGCAGCGCGGGCCCGATCTCGGCGGCGACGGCGGGCACCGCCGAGACGGGGACGGCGAGGACGACGAGGTCCGCACCCGCCGCCGCGTCCGCCGCGGAAACCGCCGGGCGGGTGATCGCCCCGCGTCGTGCCGCCTCGGCGAGCTGTCCCGGGTCGCGGTCGTAGCCAACGATCTCCTCGACCTCAGCCAGGCGCCCGAGGGCGAGACCGAGGGAGGCGCCGATCAGCCCGGTGCCGACGATGGCGACCTTGCGGGCGGTCGGGGGCACGGAGGCGCCCTCGTCGGTGGCGTCTCGCCACTGCATCCTGGGTGCCCTACTCGGGCAGGTCGCTGCGCAGCTGGCGGGCGCCGCGAAGGTAGGCGTGGCGGAGGTCGCCGCGCGGCCGGTCGGTGTGCACGTGCGCCATGACCCGGATGCACCGCGCGATGTTCGAGCCGCCGTCGATCTCCAGCTCGCGGGCGCAGAGCATCGGGACGTCGGCGATCCCCGCCTCGCGCACGGCGGCCGCGGGGAACTCGCTCGTGATGTCGGCCGTGGCGGTGAACAGCAGGCTCACGACGTCGTCGGTCGACAGGCCGTTGCGTTGCATGAGCTCGTCGAGCAGCTCGGCGGTGCGCGCGAGGACCTCCTCACGGGTGTCGGCGTCGAGCGTCGTCGCCCCCCGCAGGGCCGCCACACGGTCCCTCACGGCCGCACCCGGCCGCCGTCGCCGGCGCCGCCGCGGGCGCCGTCGGCCTGCGGCGCGTCCGGCGAGCCGAGGCCGACCGCCCGGTAGAGGTCACGCACCTCCGCGCCGGTGAGCGGCCGGTACTTGCCCGGGGAGATGTCGCCGAGGGGCAGGGGGCCGAGCTTCACGCGCGCGAGCCGCTCGACGGGGATACCGACCGCCGCGAGCATCCTGCGCACCTCCCGCTTGCGGCCCTCCGCGAGCACGATCTCCACGAGCGTGCGGTCCGCCGCCGACCCGAGCTCGCGGACGGAGCGCGCGCGGGCGGGACCGTCCTCGAGGTCGACGCCCTCGAGCAGGGTGCGCACGGCACGCCGGCGCAGCTGGCCGCGGACCTGCGCGACGTAGGTCTTCTCGACCTCGTAGCGGGGATGGGCGAGGCGGTTCGCGAGCTCACCGTCGTTCGTCATGATGAGCAGGCCCTCGGTGTCCTGGTCGAGCCGCCCGACGGGGTACACGCGGGGGTTGGCGGGGACTAGGCCCATGACGGTGGGGCGCCCCTGCGGGTCGGTCACCGTCGTGACGACCCCGAGGGGCTTGTTGAGCAGCAGGTGCACGAGGTCGGGGTTGGTGGCCACCCGCTCGCCGTCGACGGTCACCACCTGGCTCGTCGGGTCGACCTTGGCGCCGAGCGTGACGGTCGCGCCGTCGACGGCGACCCGCCCCGCCGCGATGAGCTCCTCGCAGGCGCGGCGGCTGCCGAGCCCGGCGGCGGCGAGGACCTTCTGCACCCGCTCGGGCTTGCGTTCCTGCGTCACGTCGGGTCGCCCTCGCCGTCCTGCCCGTCAGGGGAGCCGGTCGACAGCGCGTCGAGCTCGCGGCGGGCCCGCTTGTAGCCCCCGGGCGCCGGCTCAGCGGGCAGCGGCCCTCCTGAGGACAGGTCGGGCAGGGCGGGCAGCTCGTCGATGTGGGACAGCCCGAGGCGTTCGAGGAAGCTCCGGCTCGTGCCGTAGAGCAGCGGCTGCCCGGGGGCGGGGTCGCGTCCCAGCTCGGTGACGAGGCCGCGGCTGACGAGGGAGCGGACCGCCCCGTCGGCCTCCACGCCGCGGATCTCGGAGATCTGCGCGCGCGTCACCGGCTGCTTGTAGGCGATGATCGCGAGCGTCTCGAGGGCGGCCTGCGACAACCGCGCGCTCTTGCCGTGGACGACGAACCGCTCGACGTACGCGCGTGCGCCCGGGTCGGTGTAGAGCCTCCAGCCGCCGCCGGCCTCACGGAGCACGAACCCGCGTCCCTCGTCGACGTACTCGCCGCGCAGGACCTGCAGGGTGGCGGTGACCTCCTCGGTCGGCGCCTCGAGCACCTGAGCGAGCGTGTTCGCGTCGACGGGCTCCTCGACGACGAGCAGGATGGCCTCGAGGGCTTTGCGCAGGTCCGGCCCGAGCATGGCGCCGCCGCTCACGTCCCCTCCTCCGGCTCGCCCTGGTAGGCGTCCACGACGCCGAGGACCATGTCGCGCCCCGCGAGACCGTCGACGTCGTCCACCCACTCCACGGTCAGCGCCCCGAAGGACGAGGTCTGCAGGAGCTCGACGCGTTCGAGCTTGTAGAGCTCGAGGAGGGCGAGGAAGCAGACGACGACCTCGATGCGGTGCCGGCAGCCGGCGGTGAGCTCCGCGAACGACGCACGCCCCCCGGCACGGGCCAGCTCGTCGGCGACCATGCCGGCGGCCTCGCGCACGGTCATGCGCACGGGCTGGAGGTGGCTCAGGTCCACCGTCGGTTCGGGCTGCTCGGCTAGCGCGCGGGCCGCGAGCTCGGCGAGCTCCTCGGGGGTGAGCGACAGGTCGACGTCGGGGTGGACGCCTGCGAGCTCCGGCTCGAGCACCACCTGCCGCGGCAGGTAGCCCGCGGAGGCCGCAAGCTCGTCCCGCAGGAACACCGCGGCCTCCTTGAAGGTGCGGTAGTCGAGGAGCCGGGCGTAGAGCAGGTCGCGCATCTCGAGCGCGAGGTCGTCGAGCTCGGGTTCGTCGTCCCCGGGCAGGAGCCGCGCCGCCTTCAGCTCGACGAGGGTGGCGGCGATGACGAGGAACTCCGTCGTGACCTCGAGGTCGACCCGTTCCATGCCGCGCAGCACCGAGAGGTAGTCCTCGGTGATCGCCGCGAGCGACACCTCGTAGATGTCGACCTTGTGCCGTGCGATGAGCTGCAACAGCAGGTCGAAGGGGCCCTCGAAGGAGCCGACGCTGACGCGAAAGGTGTCGGGCATGGTTGGCTCGCAAGTCTAGACGCCGAGGCTGCCACCGCCCCCCAACGGACCCCGACGGTCAGCTCGGCACGCGCGTGAGGATGGTGGGAGGCGCGGCCACGGGAGCGTCGGCGAACCCGACGAGCGCGGCGAGGGTCGCCGCGCCCGCGTCCGCCGCCTCGTCGGTGCGCGCGTGCACCACCCCGAGCGGCTGCCCGGCGTCGACGCGGTCGCCCACCTCCACGCGCAGCTCGACGCCGACCGCGGGGTCGACAGGATCGGACTTGCCGGTTCGCCCGGCGCCGAGCCTCGCGGCGAGCTGGCCGACGGCACGGGCGGGAACCGCCTGCACCCAGCCCGACCGGGGCGCGTGCACGGTCGCGACCGCCGGCGCGCGCGGAAGCACGGCGCGCGGGTCGTCGCAGACCCGGGCGTCCCCGCCCTGGGCGGCGATCATGGCCCGCAGGCGCTCGCGCGCCTCCCCCCGCGCCCACCGGTCGTCGAGCTCCTCGCGCAGGGCGTCCACGGGGTGGTCGCGGACGAGGCTCAGGCCCTGCGCAGCGAGCTCGACGGCGAGATCCGCGAGCCGGCCGGAGGGGCGCGCGGCGAGCAGCTCGACAGCCTCGGCGACCTCGAGGGCGTTTCCGACCCCGCGGCCGAGCGGCTGGTCCATGGCCGTGACGAGCGCGACGCAGCGCCGGCCGGCGTCGGACCCGATACGCACGCAGAGGTCGGCGAGCGCGACGGCGTCAGCACGCGCGGGCAGGAAGGCGCCGTCGCCGGTCTTCACGTCGAGGACGATCCCGCGGGCCCCCGCGGCGAGCTTCTTCGCCATGACGCTCGACGCGATGAGTGCGGGCTCGGCCACGGTGCCGGTCGCGTGCCGGAGCGCGTAGAGGGCCCGGTCGCCCGGCACCAGCCGGTCGGACTGCGCCGCGACGACACACCCGACCTCGCCCGCGACGGCCAGCAGCTCCTCGGGACGGAGGTCGGTGCGCAGGCCGGGCACCGACTCGAGCTTGTCGATCGTGCCCCCGGTGTGCCCGAGGCCCCGTCCGGACAGCTTCACGACCACCGCGCCCGCCGCCGCGAGGAGCGGCGCGACGAGCAGCGTCGTGCCGTCGCCGACGCCGCCGGTGGAGTGCTTGTCGACCGTGCGCGGGCCGAGACGGGACAGGTCGAGCTCGTCGCCGCTGCGCACGAGGACCTCGGTCAGGGCGAGTGCATCGGCGTCGGAGAACCCCCCGGCGTGCAGAGTCCCGACGAGCGTGGACTCATCAACCCTGCCCTCGATCCAGCCGGCGACGAGGTCGGCGACGGCCATGTCGCGACCCGCCCTCAGGCGCGGGAGGCGCACCCCACGCAGCGCACCGACAGGGGACGCGCCTCGAGGCGCGCCTCGGGGATGTCCTCGCCGCAGACCTCGCAGACGCCGTAGGTCCCCTCTTCCATCTTCGCGAGCGCCGCCTCGACGTGGGCGAGGCGCTCGCGGGCGTTCTCGATGAACGCGAGCTTCTCGCTGCGCTCGGCCGTGGCGGAGGCGAGGTCGGCGAAGTTGTCGTCGATGCCCGCGATGTGCTCGATCCGCTCGCTGTGGGGGTCGGCCCCGTACTCGATCAGCTCGGCGATGACCGAGTCGCGTTCGTCGACGAGCTGCTTGCGGAGGCGGGTGAGCAGTTCAGGTGTCATGAGAACGCGTTCCTTCGACGAGAACGGCGGGAGGGTCGGCGTCGGCCAGTGCACGGGGATGGGCCTGCTCGTACACCGCCCGGAGCCGTGCACGCGAGACGAGGGTGTAGATCTGCGTGGTGTTCACGCTCGCATGGCCGAGCAGCTCCTGCACGACCCGGACGTCGCCCCCGCCGTCGAGGAAGTGGGTCGCGAACGAGTGGCGCAGCGTGTGCGGCGACACCTGGGACCCAAGGCCGACGGCATGCGCGTGCTTCTTGATGATCTTCCATCCCCCCTGACGGGTCAAACGCCCGCCCCGGCGGTTGCAGAACAGCGTGGCGTCGACGGGCGCCATGCCCGGGCGGCCGCGCACGAGCCACGCCTCCACCGCCGCGCGGGCGGGCCGGCCGATCGGCACGATCCGCTCCCGGCTGCCCTTGCCGAGGCACCGCACCGTGCGGGTCTGCAGGTCGACGTCGACGACGTCGAGGTTGATGAGCTCGGTGATGCGCAACCCTGCGGCGTAGAGCAGCTCGAGCATCGCCCGGTCGCGCAGAGCGACCGGCGCGTCGCCGACCGGGGCGGCAAGGAGGCGCTCGACCTGCTCGGTGGACAGCGCCTTCGGCAGCGCCCGGCGGGTGCGCGGGCCGGTCACCTCGGTCGACGGGTCCGCGGGGGAAAGGCCCTCCGCCACGAGGAACTTGTGGAGCCCCCGGACCGCCACGAGCGTGCGCACGACCGTCGACTGGGCGTAGGAGCGGCCGGCCGCCGTACGCTGCTCTCGGATCCAGGCGACGAAGCCGGCGAGGTCCTCGGCCACCGCCTCCAGCGGCCCGTCGATGCCTGCCGCGTCGAGGTAGGCCGCGTAGAGGGCGAGGTCCCTGCGGTAGGCGGCCAGGCTGTGCGGGGACAGCCCCCGCTCGACGGCGAGGTGGTCGAGGTAACGGTCCGCGTAGCGCGGCAGTGTCACCGTTGCTCCCTCTTCAGCCGTCGAGCGCCTCCGGCAGCGGGGTGTGCGCGAGGCCGTGCGCCTCCGCCACACCCGCGTTCGTCAGCAGCCCGTCGATCGCGTTGATGCCCTGCGCGAAGCCCTGGTCGCGCCGCGCCGCCCTCCGCACCCCCTGCCCGGCGAGGCGCATCACGTACGGCAGGGTGGCGTTCGTCAACCCGTAGGTCGACGTGCGAGGCACCGCTCCGGGCATGTTCCCCACGCAGTAATGTACCACTCCGTGTTTGACATAAGTCGGCTCGGCGTGGGTGGTGACCCTGCTCGTCGCGGCGCACCCGCCCTGGTCGATGGAGATGTCGACGAGCACGCTCCCCCGGGGCATCGACGCGACCATCTCCTCGGTGAGGACCTGAGGCGCCCGCGCACCGGGGACGAGCACCGCACCGATGACGAGGTCCGCGGTCGTGACCTGCTCCTCGAGGGTGAGGCGGTTGCTCGCGAGCGTCGTGATGCGCCCGGAGTGCACGGTGTCGACGTAGCGCAGCTTGGCGATGTCGAGGTCGAGGATGGTGACGTTCGCGCCCATGCCCGAGGCGACCCAGGCGGCGTTGCGCCCGGCCGTGCCCGAGCCGATGACGACGACGTGCGCGGGCAGCACCCCGCCGATGCCGCCCATGAGCACGCCCCGCCCGCCGCGGGGACGTTCGAGCTCGTGGGCACCGACCTGCGGGGCCATGCGCCCGGCCACCTCGCTCATGGGCTGGAGCAGGGGCAGGCCGCCCTCCCGCCCCACGACGGTCTCGTAGGCCACCGCGGTCGTCCCCGCGTCGAGCAGCGCCCGGGTGAGGGCGGGAGCCGCCGCGAGATGGAGGTAGGTGAACACCGTGAGGTCGCCGCGCAGGTGAGTGAACTCGCGCTCCACGGGCTCCTTGACCTTCAGGAGCAGGTCGGCCGCGGCCCACACCGTCGCGGCGTCCTCGACGATGTCCGCGCCGGCGGCCCGGTAGTCGTCGTCGGACAGCGCCGAGCCCTCGCCCGCTCCGGACTGCACGAGGACCTCGTGGCCGGCCAGTGCGAGCTCGCGGACGCCGGCGGGGGTGATCGCGACCCGGTACTCCGCCTGCTTGACCTCGGTGGGGACGCCGATCCGCATGTGCCCTCCCGCCTCGCCGGCACGCCGGCCGCTCCGCCTGCCCCGAGTCTAGTGAGCGGCCCGGCCGCGGAGGCGCTCGGCGGCGAGGAGTACGCCGATGAGCGTCTTCGCGTCCGTCAGCTCACCGCGCCGGGCACGCTCGACGACGTCGGCGAGCGGCATGCGCACGACCTCCATGTCCGCCTCCTCGGCGTGGGCGGCGAAACCCGCT
The DNA here is from genome assembly GCA_035540635.1 of Egibacteraceae bacterium. Lineage (NCBI taxonomy): Bacteria > Bacillati > Actinomycetota > Nitriliruptoria > Egibacterales > Egibacteraceae > Egibacteraceae bacterium. Next base: position 34,565 of record DATLGH010000049.1, read on the forward strand.
GGCGCGTCGACGGGGTCCAGGCCGGTGGCGAGGTAGACCGTCGTCGTCTCGTCCGTCCACCCGGAGGAGTTGTGGAACGTCACGAGCTCGGTGAGCCTGCCCGCGCCGAGTCCGACCTCCTCCGCGAGCTCACGGCGGACCGCCTCGTCGGGCACCTCCCCGTCGCTGTCGAGCTTGCCGGCGGGTATCTCGAGGGCCGCCTGACCGAATGGGTGGCGGTACTGGCGCAGCAGCACGACCTGCCCGTCCTCCTCGACCGGCACCACCGCGACGGCGTTCGGATGCTCGACGATCTCCCGGTTGACGACCTCGCCGTCGGGCATGCGCACCCGATCGACGCGAACCCGTGAGAGCTCGCCGTCGTAGGCGATCCGCGACGACTCCACCTCGTAGTCCACGAGGAAGCTCAGCGACCGGCCGGGACGGGGCTCGGCGCCGCCTCCTCCGCCGACTCGGGCACCGGCAGCCGCCCGGCCTGCGCGAGCATGCGCGCCTTGGCCGCCCCGACGAAGTCGCGGAACAGCGGCTGGGGGCGGTTGGGCCGTGACCGGAACTCGGGGTGGGCCTGCGTCCCCACGAACCACGGGTGGTCGGGCAGCTCGATCACCTCGACGAGACGGTCGTCGGGCGACAGGCCGCTGAAAACCATCCCCGCCTCCGCGAGGCGTCCGCGGTAGCGGTTGGCGACCTCCCAGCGGTGGCGGTGCCGCTCGTAGACGACCGGTTCGCCGTAAGCGGCCGCGGCCAGGGACCCCGCAGCGAGCTTGCAGGGGTAGACCCCGAGCCGCATCGTGCCGCCCATGTCGGTGACGTCGCGCTGGTCGGGCATGAGGTCGATGACCGCGTGGGGGGTGTCGGGGGCGAACTCGCTCGAGTTCGCCTCGGTGAGCCCGAGGACGTTGCGCGCGAACTCGACGACCGCGACCTGCAGACCGAGGCAGATGCCGAGGTAGGGCACGCCACGCACGCGGGCGTGACGGGCGGCGGCGACCTTGCCCTCGATGCCCCGCACCCCGAAGCCGCCCGGGACGAGCACGCCGTGCACCCCCTGCAGGGCCCGCTCGGCGGCACCGGGGGCCTGCAGGTCGTCGGCGGGCACCCACGCGACGTCGACCTCCACGCCGTGGTGGAGGCCGGCGTGACCGAGGGCCTCCACGACCGAGAGGTAGGCGTCGGGCAGCGCGACGTACTTGCCGACCACCGCGATGCGCACCGCGTCGCGGGGGTGCAGCGCACGCCGCACGAGGTCGATCCAGCCGGTGAGGTCGGGTTCCACCGTCGGGTCGAGGCCGAGCTTGCGGACGACGAAGCGGTCGAGCCCCTCGTCGCGCAGCACGAGGGGCACGCTGTAGAGGCTGTCCGCGTCGTGGACCGACACGACCCCCTCGAGGTCGACGTCGGAGAGCATGGCGATCTTGCGCTTGAGGTCGTGGCCGATGGGGCGTTCGCTGCGCGCGACGACCGCGTCCGGCTGGATCCCGATCGAGCGCAGCTCCCGCACGGAGTGCTGCGCCGGCTTCGTCTTGAGCTCGCCGGTCGGGCCGATGAACGGCACGAGGGCGCAGTGGACGTAGCAGATGTTCTCCCGGCCGACGTCGTAGCGCAGCTGCCGGATCGCCTCGAGGAAGGGCAGGCCCTCGATGTCTCCTACGGTGCCGCCGACCTCGGTGATGACGACGTCGGCGTCGTCGGCGAGCGCGAGGATGCGCGACTTGATCTCGTTCGTGATGTGCGGGACGACCTGCACGGTCTCGCCCACGTAGTCGCCGCGCCGCTCCTTGGCGATCACCGCCGAGTAGATCTGGCCGGTCGACACGCTGGCGGAGCGCGGCAGGTTCTCGTCGATGAAGCGCTCGTAGTGGCCGAGGTCGAGGTCGGTCTCGCCGCCGTCCTCCGTGACGAACACCTCACCGTGCTGGAAGGGGTTCATGGTGCCGGGGTCGACGTTGACATAGGGGTCGAGCTTCTGGAGGGTGACCCGCAGGCCGCGAGCCTTCAGCAACCTGCCGAGCGAGGCGGCGGTGATCCCCTTGCCGAGCGAGGACGACACGCCACCGGTGACGAGGATGTGCTTGGCCACGCTGATCGAACCTCCGGACTCACTTCGCAACCGTCACCCGAGCGCTGGGCTCGGGCGCAGAGCTCGGGGCTGAGCTCGGGGGGAAGGCGGAACCGCGCTGCGCAGCCTCGGCCACCGTAGCAGCACTGGCGCCGTCGCCTCAACGACCCTGCGCCGCCCCCAGGGCGGGCGCCGCCGCCGGCTCGTTCGGGTCGGGCGGGCCCGGCTCACCCGCGGGCTTGACCTCGATGTGGACGTGCGGCAGCCGGCTGTCGAGCTGCGCGTCGACGGCCCGCCTGAACGGGAGCGGGCGCACGAGCCCGAGCGGTGTCTGGGCTGCTGCGACGACGTCGCCGGGGGCCACGGCGGGGCGCTGGAGGTGGACGACGACGACGTGCAGGCTCGGGCGGTCCGCGGCCTCGATGACGACCCGGTAGTCGCGGACGCCGCCTTCCATCGCGTACTCGCGGACCTGGGCGACCCGGCCCGCGACGGGGGCGAGCACGGTCGCCTCGGGTTGCAGGACGATGTCAACGGCGCTCGTGGCCGCGCGCGGCTTCCCCTCGGAGGCGAGCACGACGTAGTCGGGCCCCCGCACGTCGCGGGGCGGCTCGTACCGGTGATGGTCGTTCGCGAGCAGCCGCCCGACGGGGCGCAGCTCGAGCGCCTCGGCGCGAGTGCCCTCGCCGAAGGCGACGAGGACCGGCTCGAGGTGCGGCAGCGCGAGCGCGAGCTCCTCGCCGTAGGCGAACGTCGCCCCGGGCCTGACCCGGCTTTCGCTGCGCGACGCGCGGACGGATCCTTCCCCGGCGGGGCGGTTGGGGACGGGCTCGACCGCGGAAGCCGGGCCGTCCGATGGCGCGGGCTCCTCGGAGCCGGAGGCGGCGAACCCGAGCCAGGCCAGGGCGACGACTCCCGCCGCGAGCGCCGCGATCATCGTGCGGGGCAGCCGCGGTCGGCGGCGTGCCGGCCCGGGCCCGCGGCGCACGGGGACGCGGCGACGGCGGCGGGTGGGGTTCCCGCCGCCGCCCAGCGACTCGCTCAACCGCCCGAGCGCACGAAGGTCGGTGGACATGGGGAGTAGTCATACCACAGCGGGGCGCCGCAGGCGCCGTCTCAGCGTTCGGTCGTCGCCGCCCGCGCCGCCGATCGCAGCTCGGCGGCGTGGTCGACGGCGGCGGCGCTGTCGGGGTCGCCCGACAGCATGCGTGCGAGCTCGGCGACGCGGCCCGGCTCGTCGAGGCGGCGCACCGCCGCCACCGTGCGCCCGCCCTCTTCGGCCTTGGCCACGACGAAGTGCGCGTCGGCGAAGGCGGCGAGCTGGGCGAGGTGGGTGACGCAGAGCACCTGGCGCCCCCGCGCGAGGCGGGCGAGCTGGGAGCCGACGGCGCGGCCAACCCGGCCGCCGATCCCGGCGTCGACCTCGTCGAACACGAGCACGGGGGTCTCGTCCGCGTCGGCGAGGGCGAGACGCACGGCTAGTGCCACCCTGCTGCGCTCCCCCCCGGAGGCCGCCTTGGCCAGCGACAGGGCCGGCTCGCCGGCGTTGGCGGACAGCAGCAGCTCCACCCGGTCGGCGCCGTGGGGGCCGGGCTCGACCGGCTCGAGCCGGACCTCGAGGCGGGCGGCGGGCATGGCGAGCTCGCCGAGGTGGCCGGCCACCGCCTCGGCAAGGCGTTCGCCGGCGGCCCGGCGGGCGCCGGTCAGCCGCCCAGCGGCCTCGCGCACCTCCGCCTCCAGCCGCGCGGCCTCGGCCGCGAGCAGCCGGGCCCGGTCCCCCGACCCCTCGAGGGCCAGCACCCGCTCACGTGCGGCGTCGGCGTAGTCCGCCACCGCCGCGGCATTCTGACCGTACTTGCGGGTCAGGCGGGCGAGCGCGGCGCGGCGGGCCCGCAGCTCCTCGAGCCGCCCGGGATCCGGTTCGACGGACGCGGCGTAGCGCCGCAGCTCGAGGACGAGGTCCTGCGCCTCAGCCGCGAGCGCCTCGGCACGGGCGGCGAGCCCGTCGAGCTGCTCGTCGATGCCGGCGGTGGCCCGCAGCGCCGCCACGCCCGCCCCGAGCGCGTCACGCGCGCCGCCCTCGTCGGCGACCGCAGCCGCGGCCGTCGCGGCCGCCTGGGTGAGGGTTTCGGCGTGCTCGAGCCGGCGCAGCTCGGCATCGACGGGCCCCTCCTCGCCGGCCTCGGGGGCGACGGCGTCGATCTCGGCGAGCTCGAAGCGCAAACGGTCGAGTTCGCGCGCCCGGTCGCGTTCGTCGTCACGCAGGCTCGCGAGCTGCGCCCCGACCTCCCGCCATGGGCGGTGGACGGACGTGTACGCGTCCGCCGCCGCGGCGACCTGTGCACCGCCGAACCGGTCGAGCAGGCTGCGCTGCACCGCCGGCGCGGACAGGCGCACGGACGCCGACTGGCCGTGCACCTCGACCGCCTCCCCGAGCGCCGTCGCGAGCGCCGAGGCCGGAGCGAGGCGTCCGCCGAGCCGCGCCCGGCTGCGGCCCTCGCCGAGCTGGCGGGTGACGACGAGCTCGTCGTCACCGTCCTCGAGCCACTCGGCCGCAGCCGGCGGGGTTGGGCGCAGGACGGCCTCGACGACCGCCGCGCCCGCTCCGCCGCGCACCCGGTCGCTGTCCGCTCGGGCGCCGAGCAGCAGCTCGATCGCGGACACGATCATGGTCTTGCCAGCGCCGGTCTCGCCCGTGAGGACGTTCAGGCCTGGAGCCAGCTCGAGCGTCACCTCGTCGATGACGCCGAGGTTGCGGATCATCAGCTCGGAGAACATCTCGGGCGCAGTGTAGGAGGAGGCGGGCGCGGGCAGCGCTCACTGCAACCCGAACTTGCGCCGCACCCTCCCGTAGAAGTCCGACGCGCCAAGCCGCACCATCCGCACCGGCGCGGCTCCGCGGTGCACGACCACCGAGCCCCCGTCAGGCACGGCGAGCGGTTCCCGGCCGTCGAGGCTCACGACCGCCGCCGGACCGGCGACGGGGCGCAGCGACAGCGACTCGCGGGGGTCGACGACGAGGGTCCGGTCGAACAGCGAGTGCGGCGCCACGGGCACGAGCAGGATCGCCTCGACGAGCGGCGACAGGATCGGCCCGCGGGCACTGAACGCATACGCCGTCGACCCCGTGGGCGTCGCGCAGATCATCGCGTCGGCGGGCACGCGCGCGAACAGCGTGTCGCCGACCCGGACCTCGATGACGATGAGCCGCTGGGGCACCACCCGCTCGACGGAGGCCTCGTTCAGCGCCCAGCTCGTCGCGACGGTCCCCCCGGACGCGTCGCGCACCTCAACGGTGAGCGTCATGCGCTCCTCGACCGTGAACTCCCCCGCGACGATCCGGCGCAGGGCGGCCGGCACGTCGGCGACCTCGACCTCGGACAGGAAGCCGAGGCGACCGAGGTTCACCCCGAGCAGCGGCAGCCCGCGGTCGCGGGCGAGGTAGGCGGCCCGCAGGAACGTCCCGTCCCCGCCGAACACCACGACGACGTCGACCTCCGAGCAGAACGCCGCGGCATCACGAGCGTCGACCGCGGCGCTCACCGGATCGAGCTCGGACGTCCCGGCCAGCCAGCCGTCGTCCACGCAGCCGACGAGCCGCACCCCGGTGTCGCGCAGCGCCTCCACGGCTGCCGCTGCGGCGGTCCGCGCGACCGGCCGCCCTCCGTGGACGACGATGCCGACGACCTTCGGGGGCGTGCCGTTAGCCGGTCCCCGGGGCGCGTTCACGCAGGCGGCCCGCAAGGGGTCACGGCGCGCCGCCCGGCCGGCGCACGCGCCGGGGCGGCCGCCCGGGCCGCAGCCTGTCCGTCGACGCCCTCCACGGCGGACATGCTAACGATCCTCGTCGCGTTCCTGGGGGAGCGACCGGCCGGTGACCGCCAAGCCCGCCTCGACGGCGCCCGCCACGACGGCCCCGACCGGCTGCGCCGCTCCGACCCGCAGGTGGACGAAGAACTCGACGTTGCCCGACGGTCCCGGCAGGGTCGACGCCGCGGCGCCGGCGAGCCCGAGACCGGCCGCGCCACCGGCGGCCACCACGCCGGCGAGCGCCTCCCCCCACACCGCCGGGTCCCGCACGACCCCGCCCTTGCCCACCCGCCCGCGCCCCGCCTC
>DATLGH010000050.1 GCA_035540635.1 Egibacteraceae bacterium
CCCGCGACACCGGGCGGTCCCGCCGCCCGCCGGAGGACGAGACCCGGGACCACCGGCGATCGGCGACAATGACGGCATGCCCGACCGTGCCGGCCTCGCGCGGCTGCCCCGCATCGACGACCTCGTCGCCGCCGCGGGCGACCTCGTCGCGCGCTACGGGCGGGGCCCGGCGACCGCGGCCCTGCGCGCGGCCGTGGACGTCGCCCGCGCCCGCCTGCTCGACGCCGGTGGCGAGCCGCCCGACGCGACGGAGCTCGTCGCGGCGGCTGACGCCGACCTCGCTCGGCGGCGCCCGGGACCCCCGCGTCGCGTCTACAACGCCGCCGGCGTCGTCGTGCACACCAACCTCGGCCGCGCGCCGCTCTCGGACGACGCGCGGCAGGCGATGCTGGACGCGGCCGGGTACTGCGACCTCGAGTACGACCTCGCCACCGGGCGGCGTGGATCGCGCGGGGCGCGTCTCGACCCGCTGCTCGCCGAAACCGCCGGCGCGCAGGACGCCCTGGCGGTGAACAACTGCGCCGCCGCGCTCGTGCTCACGCTCGCGGCACTCGCCCCGGGCGCCGACGTCGCCGTGAGCCGCGGGGAGCTCGTCGAGATCGGCGGCTCCTTCCGCCTGCCCGAGATCATGGCGGCCTCGGGGGCCCGCCTCGTCGAGGTCGGCACGACGAACCGCACACGGGCCGTTGACTACGCCGTCGACGGCGTGGCCCTGCTCCTCAAGGTGCACCCGTCGAACTACCGCATCACCGGCTTCGCCGAGGCTCCCGGTGTGGCGGCTGTCGCGGATGTCGCACGCGACCTCGGCGTGCCGCTCGTCCACGACGTCGGGTCCGGCCTGCTCGTCGACAGCGACGAGCCGTGGCTCGCCGGCGAGCCGAGCCTCGCCGGGTCGCTCGCCGAGGGCGCCGACCTCGTGCTCGCGAGCGGGGACAAGCTTCTCGGCGGGCCGCAGGCCGGCATCCTGGCGGGGCGCGCCGACCTCGTCGAGCGGTGCCGACGCCATCCGCTCGCCCGGGCCCTGCGCCTCGACAAGCTCCGCATCGCCGGGCTCGTCGCGACGCTCGAGGCGCACCTGCGGGGGACACCCGTGCCGACGTGGGCGATGCTGCGCGCCGACCCGGTGGTCATCGCCGCCCGGGCGAAGGCGCTCGCCGCGCGCCTCGGCGGCGAGGTCACCGAAGGCGCGACCCTCGTCGGCGGGGGATCCGCGCCGGGCCTGTCCGTCCGGACCCCCGTCGTGCGCCTCGGCGCCGCACGGCCCGACGCCGCAGCCGATCGCCTGCGCGCCGGCGACCCGCCGATCGTCGTGCGGGTCGACGACGGGGCGCTGTGGGTGGACCTGCGCACCGTGCCTCCCGAGGCCGACGACCTCCTCGGCGAGCGCCTCGCCGCCGTGCTGGGGGCAGTCTGAGCTGACCGGGCCGGGCGTACGCTGCCGCACGATGGCGACGATCCGGCTGAGGGACCACCCGCTCGTCCGGCGGGTTCGTGGTCTGGCGTCCACGGACCGTGCCGGCGACGGGGTGCTCGTCGCCCTCGCGGCCGGTGTGGGGCTGGCCACGGGTCTGCTGGCCGTCGCGCTCATCGAGCTCGTCCGCGCCGTGCAGGCCGTCGCGTTCGCCGGCCCGGACCGCCTCGTCGTCGTCCTCGCGCCGACCCTGGGGGGCTTGCTCGTCGGCGTGCTCATCACCTACTGGGTGCCCGAGGCGCGCGGCGCGGGCGTCAGCCAGGTGATGACCGCGATCGCCCTCCACGGAGGGCGGATGCGCCCGGTCCTCGCGCTCGGCAAGCTCCTCACGAGCGGCCTCGCGCTGGGCACGGGCGCCTCCGGTGGCCGCGAGGGCCCGATCGTGCAGATCGGCGGGGCGGTCGGGTCGACCGCCGGCAGGCTCCTGAACCTCAACGAGGAGCAGAAGCGCGCCGTCATCGCCGCAGGCGCCGGGGCCGGGATCGCGGCGTCGTTCAACGCCCCCATCGGCGGGATGCTGTTCGCGCTCGAGGTCATCATCGGCGGCTTCCGCGCCCGCTACCTGCAGGTCATCGTCGTCGCGTGCGTCGTCGCCTCCGTCACCGCCCGCACGATCGTCGGGCCGGAGCTCATCTACTCCCCGCCCCCCTTCACCCTCGCCGACCCGCGGGAGCTGCTGCTCTACGCCGTGCTCGGCCTGACCGCCTCCGGGGTGGGGGTCGCGCTCGTGCGGGGTGAGGCCATCGTCACGGTGGTCGCCGAGCGGGCGCGGGTCTGGCCGCCCCTGCGCACCGCCGCGGGAGGGCTCGGCGTCGGGCTCATCGCGCTCGCCGTGCCGGAGGTGCTCGGCACCGGCGACCACCTGCCCCCGGTCCTCGGGGTCGTCACCGACCCCATCGCGGGCATGCTCGCCGGCGAGGTCGGCGGCACGGGCCTGTCCGCCGCCGGCGTGCTCCTCGTCCTGCTGGTGGCCAAGCTCGCCGCGACCGCGTTGACCCTCGGCACAGGCAGCTCGGCCGGCAGCTTCGCCCCGGCGGTGTTCATCGGCGCGGCGCTCGGAGGGGCGTACGGGCACGTCACCGCGGCGGTGCTGCCCGGCGCGGCTGTCGCTCCGGGTGCGTTCGCGCTCGCGGGCATGGCGGCCGTCGTCGGCGCGAGCACCCGCGCCCCGCTCACCGCGATCCTCCTCGCCTTCGAGCTCACCGGCGACTACGGTCTCGTGCTGCCGCTCATGCTGGCCACCGGCATCGCGACGTTCCTTGCCGACCGCCTCGACCGCGAGTCCGCCTACACCCTCCCGCTCACCCGTCGTGGCATCGTGTACGCCGAGCCCGAGGACGTCGACATCATGCAGACGGTGCGGGTGGGCGAGATCATGAACCCCGACCCGCCGGCGGTACCGCCGTCGATGACCGTCCCCGAGCTGCAGGCGGAGTTCCGCCGTACCCGCCGCCACGGTTTCCCGGTCGTGGACGGCGACCGGCTCGTCGGCGTCGTGACGATCAGCGACCTCGCCCGCGCCGTCAACCCCGACGGGGTCGACGAGGACGCCATGACCCGCACCGGCGACATCATGGCGCTGCGGGAGCGGACCGTCGGCGACATCTGCACCCGCCGCGTGCTGACCGTCACGCCCGAGGACCCCGTCTTCCGCGCCGTGCGGCGCATGGGCGCCATCGATGCCGGCCGCCTGCCGGTCGTCGCCGCCGAGGACCACAGCCGCCTCGTCGGGATGGTGGGCCGCGCCGACGTCGTGAAGGCCTACCAGCGGGCGGTCACCCGCAGCCTCGGCGTGCAGCAGCGCCAGCAGTCATCACGGCTGCGCGACCTGGCCGGCACCCAGTTCGTCGAGCTCGTCGTCGCCCCCGACGCGGAAGCCACCGGCCGTGCCGTGCGCGACGTGGTCTGGCCGCCCCGCACGATCCTCACGAACGTGCGCCGAAACGGCGAGGCGATCATGCCGAACGGCGACACCGTCCTCGAGGCCGGCGACGAGGTCGTCGTCCTGACCGACCAGCAGGTCGCGGGCGAGGTTCGCCGCCTCATCGCAGGCGTGGCGCCCGACGAGTAGGGCGGGAAGCCCTGCGCGACGCTCTGCCGGCCTCACCCGCGCCCGGGGAGATCGACGGGTCCCTGGGGCTCACCGTCCGCAGGGGCGGATGCCCAGACCTGTCTGCAAGGCGGCGATCTCCTCGTCGATGCGCGAGGACTCGGCCATGAGCGAGGCGCCCTCCTCGCGGGCGCCGCGCGCGTAGGACTCGCCCACCGCCTCGATCGTGCCGAGGTTGTCGTCCATCAGCGCCACGATCTCCTCGTGGGCCGCTTCGGCGCCGTCGGGCGGTTCGAGTGCGTCGATGGTCGACCGGTAGTCCGCATAGAGCGCGGCGATGTCCCCGGCCCGGCGCAGGAACAGCTTCTGGGAGGCGTCCTCGCGCGCGAGGTCGAGCTCCTCGTCGTCCTGCGCCAGGCTGAACAGCGCTCCGAGGTAGTACTCGCAGGCCTCGTGGGAGGCGGTCGCGTACTGCTCGACGGTCACCGCCTCGGCGCGGGGGTCCGGCGCGGTCTCTGCCTCCTCCGCGGGGTCCACGCCGCTCGAGCAGGCGGGGATCAGCAGGCCGAGCAGGACCACGGCGACGCACCAACGGCTCGGCATGGACAGCCCCTTCGGCTCGCCGGCGGGCATCTGGCGCCGCTTCAACCCGCGCCCACGTCGAGGACCCGCACGACGGCGGTCCCGGCCTCGTCGGACGCCGCGAGGTCGACCTCGGCGGTGATGGCCCAGTCGTGGTCGCCGGCAGGGTCGTCGAGGACCTGGCGGACCTTCCAGACGCCGGGCTCCTCGTCGACCACGAGCAGCCGCGGTCCTCGCGCGTCGGGCCCGGTGCCGATCTCGTCGTGGTCGGCGAAGTACGGCTCGAGCGCCTGCGACCAGGTCTCGGCGCTCCAGCCGTGCGCGCCGTCGAGCTTGCCGAGGTCCTCCCACCGACGGCGGGCCGCGAGCTCGACACGCCGGAACAGCGCGTTGCGCACGAGCACCCGGAAGGCCCGGACGTTCGCGGTGACCGGCGGGGGGCCCTCGTCGACGGCGGGCTTGGGGGTCTCGGCGCCCGCGCCGGGGGCGAGCATGGCCTCCCACTCGTCGAGCAGGCTCGAGTCGGTCTGGCGGACGAGCTCACCGAGCCAGGCATCGAGGTCGTCCACCTCGTCGGTCTTGAGCTCGTCGGGCACGGTCTGGCGCAGCGCCTTGTACGCGTCGGAGAGGTAGCGCAGCACCAGTCCCTCGGAGCGCGACAGCTCGTAGAAGGCGACGTAGTCGGCGAAGGTCATCGCGCGCTCGTAGAGGTCACGGGCGACCGACTTCGGCGACAGGGTGTGCGCGGCGACCCACGGCTGCCCCTGACGGTAGAGCGCGAAGGCGGTCTCGAGGAGGTCGGCGAGCGGGCGCGGGTGCGTGACGTCTTCGAGCAGCTCCATGCGCTCGTCGTAGTCGATGCCGTCCGCCTTCATCTGCGCGACCGCCTCGCCCTTCGCCTTGAAGGTCTGCGCACCGAGCACCTGTCGAGGATCCTCGAGGATCGACTCGACCACCGACAGGACGTCGAGCGCGTAGGTGGGCGAGTCGTGGTCGAGGAGCGCGAACGCCGACATCGCGAACGGCGCGAGTGGCTGGTTGAGCGCGAAGTTGTCCTGGAGGTCGACGGTGACCCGTACGGTGCGGCCCTCGGCGTCGGGCTCCCCGAGACGCTCGGCCACCCCGGCGGTCAGCAGCTCGCGGTAGAGCGCGATGGCACGGCGGATGTGGTCACGCTGGGCGGGGCGGTCCTCGTGGTTGTCGGTCAACAGCGCCCGCATCGTCGCGAACGCGTCGCCGGGGCGCTCCATCACGTTGAGCAGCATGGCGTGGCTGACCGCGAACCGGGACCGCAGCGTCTCGGGCTCCGCCGCGACGAGCCGGTCGTAGGTCGACTCAGCCCAGCTGACGAAGCCGTCGGGCGGCTTCTTGCGGGTCACCTTCCGCCGCTTCTTCGGGTCGTCGCCGGCCTTGGCGAGCGCCTTCTCGTTCTCCACGACGTGCTCGGGGGCCTGGACGACGACGGTGCCGGTCGTGTCGTACCCGGCGCGTCCGGCGCGGCCGGCGATCTGGTGGAACTCCCGGGCGTTCAGGTGGCGGGTCCTGACACCGTCGTACTTCGTCAGCGCCGTGAACAGGACCGTGCGGATCGGCACGTTGATGCCGACGCCGAGCGTGTCGGTGCCGCAGATCACCTTCAGCAGGCCTGCCTGCGCGAGCTGTTCCACCAGCCGCCGGTACTTCGGCAGCATCCCGGCGTGATGCACGCCGATGCCGTGGCGGACGAGCCGTGACAGGGTCTTCCTGCCGAACCCCGCGGCGAAGCGGAAGTCCGCGATGAGCTCGGCGATGGCGTCCTTCTCCTGCCGGGTGCACACGTTCACGCTCATGAGCGCCTGGGCGCGCTCGACCGCCGACGCCTGGGTGAAGTGCACGACGTAGATCGGGGCGCGGCGCGTCTCGAGCAGTTCCTCGATCGTCTCGTGCACCGGCGTGGTCACGTAGCGGAACTGCAGCGGGACGGGACGTTCGACGGAGGTGACGACGGCGACCTGGCGACCGGTCCGCCGGCGCAGGTCCTCCTGGAAGAAGCGCACGTCGCCGAGCGTGGCGGACATGAGGACGAACTGGGCCTGGGGCAGCGTGAGCAGCGGCACCTGCCAAGCCCAGCCGCGGTCCGCCTCGGCGTAGAAGTGGAACTCGTCCATTACCACCTGGCCGATGTCGGCCCCAGGCCCCTGACGCAGGGCGAGGTTCGCGAGGATCTCCGCGGTGCAGCAGATGATCGGCGCGTCGGCGTTCACGGTCGCGTCCCCGGTCATCATGCCGACGTTGTCCGCACCGAAGATCTCGATGAGCGCGAAGAACTTCTCGCTGACGAGCGCCTTGATCGGGGCGGTGTAGAAGCTCGTCTTGTCCTCGGCCAGCGCGGCGAAGTGCGCTCCGGTCGCGACGAGGCTCTTGCCCGACCCCGTCGGCGTGCTCAGGATCACATGCGAGCCCGAGACGACCTCGATCAGCGCCTCCTCCTGCGCCGGGTACAGGCGCAGCCCGCGCCCCTCCGCCCAGCCGGTGAAGGTCGCGAAGATCGTGTCGGCGTCCGCCGGCACCCCCCGGGGGGGCAGGAGGTCGACGAGGCGTGGGGAGACGGAGAGGTCGGTCACCGTGGCTGCCGCCCGCGCGCCCGCTCGAGCTGGCGGCGCTCCCGCTTGCTCGGACGCCCCGCACCGCGGTCCCGGACGGGGACCGGTCCGCGCTCGGGAAGGCGGGGCGGCGGGGGGCTGTGGTCGACGAGGCACTCGGCGGCGACCGAGGCACCGACGCGACGGTCGACGACCCGGGCCACCTCGACGACCCGTTCACGCCCACCGGTCCGCACCCGGATGGTGTCACCGGCCTTCACGAGGCTGGACGGCTTCGCTTTGGCCCCGTGGAGACGCACGTGGCCGCCCCGGCACGCGGCGTTGGCCTCCGCCCGGGTCTTGAACAGCCGGACGGCCCACAGCCAACGGTCGACGCGCGTCGAATCCACGCCGCCCATGGTTCCACGGCGCGCCGATCGCTGCCCAGCCCGAGGCGCGCCAGGCGGCCAGGTCCTTGCCTCCCCGCACCGCACGGCGGGCGGACGCGCCGGCGGTGCGCCTGCTAGGAGGTGGCGGCGGGCTCGCCGATGACCCCGCACGCCTGGCGGGGACCGGCGTCACCGGTCGCGAGGGTGTCCTCGTCGGGCGGTCCACCGTCGAGGTAGCGCTCGGGGACGTTCGCGTGATTGTCCGCCCCGGCATGGACGATGAAGGCGCCGCCGGCGGCCCTGAGGTCCCCGAGGGCGAACCGGTCGGTCGACACGGTCATCTCCGCGCGGCCGTCCTCGCCGACGAGCAGGTTCGGGAGGTCGCCGGCGTGCGCCCCGTGAGCGCCGCCTTCGGGGCTGTAGTGCCCGCCTGCGGTCGTGAACGGCCCGTCGGGGGCGTCAGGGTCGCAGTCTGCGTTCTGGTGGACGTGGAACCCGTAGAAGCCGGGCTCGAGCCCGTCGATCGATGCCGCGACGCGGGTCCGCTCGCCGTCGGCGGTCAGCGTCACCGTGCCCACCGGCTGGTCCTGCGCGTCGCGCATCTCGACCTCGACGCCGTCACCGGCCTGCGCCGTGTCCTCGCCTGCGGGCTCGCCCCCGGGCACCTGACCGGATTCGGTGTCCGCCGGGGCGGTGGCGTTCTCGCCGCAGCCGCCCAGCAGAGCCAGCGCCGCGAGCAGGGCGGGTACGGCTGCGCGCATCATGAGTCCGCCGTTTCGTCGTCAATGTCGTTCCGCAGCCTTCGCCGGCGGCGGCGTCGCCAAACACCGCCCCGCCCTGCGCCGTGGGACTGTGCCTGCGAGGGCCACCGCCCGCGGGCGGCAGTACGCTCCCGGCATGCGGGTCATCTGCACCGCCGGGCACGTCGACCACGGCAAGTCCGCGCTCGTCAAGGCGTTGACCGGCATGGAGCCGGACCGCTTCGCCGAGGAGCAGCAGCGCGGCCTCACGATCGACCTCGGTTTCGCGTGGACCGAGGTCGGCCGCCACACCGTCGCCTTCGTCGACCTGCCCGGCCACGAGCGCTTCGTGGGCAACATGCTCGCCGGCGCGGGCGCGGTCGATCTCGCCCTGTTCGTCGTGTCCGCCGACGAGGGCTGGATGCCCCAGAGCCAGGAGCACCTCGACATCCTGGACCTGCTCGGCGTCTGCCGTGGCGTCGTCGCGGTCACGAAGGCGGACGCGGTCGACGCCGAGACGCTCGACCTCGCCCAGGAGCTCGCCCGCGAGCAGCTCGCCGGCAGCGCCCTCGCCGACGTCGAGATCGTCGCGGTCAGCGCGGTGACCGGTGCGGGCCTCGACGAGCTGGCCGAGCAGCTCACCGCCGTGCTCGACGCGGCTCCCGCCCCGGCCGACCGCGGGCGCCCGCGCCTTTGGGTCGACCGGACGTTCACGGTGCGGGGCGCGGGCACGGTCGTGACCGGCACCCTGTCGGGCGGCCGCCTCGGCGTCGGGGAGGAGGTCGCCGTCCTGCCCGGCAACCGGCCCGCGCGGGTCCGCGGCCTCCAGTCGCTGAAGACCGCCGTCGACGAGGCGCTGCCGGGCAGCCGTGTCGCGGTCAACCTCTCGGGGATCGATCGTGCCGTGGTGGGTCGCGGAAACGCCCTCGGACTGCCCGACCAGTGGCTGCCGGTCACCGCCTTCGACGCGCACGCCCGCGCCCTGCCCGGTGCCGCGATCGACCGTCGCGGCGCCTGGCACCTGCACGCCGGGTCCGGCGAGTGGGTCGCGAGGCTCTACCCGCTCGCGGGGAAGATCACCGGTGAGGGATTCGTGCGCGTCGAGCTCGACGAGCCCGCCCCGCTGACCGCCGGAGACCGTTTCGTGCTCCGCGAAGCCGGACGGCAGGCCACCGTGGGTGGCGGGGTCGTCGTCGACGCGGACCCGCCGCCGCGCTCCAGGGGCTCGCAGCGGGCCGCCCGCGGCAAGGAGCTCGCCGCCCGCGTGGATGCGCTGGAGGCCGGCGACCGGGCTGGCCTCCTCGGACGCCACGTCGCCGAGCGCGGGGCGGCCGATGCGACGCGCACCGCCGCGGCTGTGGGAGTGGGCACCGCGGACGCGGCGGCGGCCGCCGCGTCCGGGGGGCTTCTGCGCCTCGGACCGGCGTGGGCGCACCCCGACGCCGTCGCGTCGTGGCGTGACGCCGTCGGTCGGGCGCTCGCCGGCTATCACCGGGCGCACCCGGTCGACCGCGTCGCCCCCAAGAGCCTCGCCGCCCGCGCCGCCGCCCGCGCGGGGTGCCCCGAACCACTCGTCGACGAGCTGCTGGCGCTGCTCGCACGGGACGGCGCGGTCGTCGCCGAGGGCCCCGGCCTGCGGGCGCCTGACCACGCCGTGCGCCTCGACCCCGCGCAGGAGCGGGCGAGGACCGCGCTGCTCGAGGCGCTCGACGCTGATCCGTTCTCCCCCCCACGGCTCGACGACGCCGCCGCGGGCGCCGGCGCATCACCCGCCCTCGTCCGGGAGCTCGAGGCCGCCGGCGACCTCGTGCGGCTGGCCCCCGACCTCGCGTTCACCGCAGGCGCCTTCGCTCAGGCGGTCGACCGGCTGCGGACGGCCTACGCCGCCGACGGCCCCCTCACCGCCGCCCGCGCGAAGGAGGTGCTCGGCACGAGCCGCAAGTTCGCCGTGCCCCTCCTCGAGCAGCTCGACCGGCGTGGCGTCACCCGCCGGGAGGGCGACGTCCGCCACGTCCGCCCCGAACGCCCGTAGGTGCGGGCAGACGTAGGCTGCCGCGGTCCCTATGCCACCTCGACGACGGCGTCGACCTCGACGGGGGCGTCCAGGGGCAGGGCGGCCACACCGACCGCGGAGCGCGCGTGCCGGCCGTCCTCGCCGAACACCTCGCCGAGCAGGTCAGATGCGCCGTTGGCGACGAGATGCTGCTCGGAGAACCCCGGGGCGCTCGCGACGAAGACCGTGAGCTTCACGATCCGGCCTACGGCGGACAGGTCGCCGACGGCGGCGCGCACCTGGGCGAGGATGTTCACCGCGCAGGCGCGCGCGCAGCGCTGCGCTTCGGGGACGCCGAGGGCCCGACCGACGAGGCCGGTGGCGAGCAGCCGGCCATCCTGGAGGGGGAGCTGTCCGGCGGTGAACACGAGGTCGCCCGAACGCACCCACGGCACGTAGGCGGCTGCCGGCGCCGGCGGCTCCGGCAGTGCGATCCCGAGCTCGGCCAGGCGATCCTCGGGCGTCACCGAGCGGCCGGGCTCAGCACGCTTTCAGCCTGGCCGCGAGGATGTGCTTGCGGTCGAGCTCCGAGTGCCCGCCCCAGACGCCGAACGGCTCCTCGGTGTCGAGCGCCCACTCGAGGCACTCGACCTGCACGGGGCACGCCGCGCAGATGGCCTTCGCCTTCGTCTCCCGCGCTTCCCGCTCCGGCTTCGGTTCGAAGTGCATCGGCGGGAAGAACACCGTGGCGTCGGTGGTGCGGCACAGGCCGTGTTCCTGCCAGGCTGTGGACAGCGTGGTCTGCAGCAGCGGCAACGATGCGATGCTCCGACCCACGACGATCCCTCGAATCTGCCGAGCTCCGGTTCCTCGAGCGCCGAGGGTACGACGATTCGTCGGCGGGCGAAAGAGGGTTTTTCACTCCTGACGCGCGCCCTGGCTCGCCCCCCGGAAACCCATGAGCAGCTCCATCGGTATGGGCAGCACAAGCGTCGAGTTGTTCTCCGCAGCGACCGCGTTCATGGTCTGCAGCACGCGCAGCTGGTAGGCGATCGGCTCGCTTGCCATGACCTGTGCGGCCTCGTGGAGCTTTTGCGCAGCCTGGAACTCACCCTCGGCGCTGATGATCTTCGCGCGGCGGTCACGTTCGGCCTCGGCCTGGCGGGCCATGGCCCGCTGGATGTCCGAGCCGAGGTTGACGTCCTTGATCTCGACGAGCGTGACCTTCACGCCCCACGGCTCGGTGAGCTCGTCGACGATCTGCTGGATCTGGGAGTTCAGCCGCTCCCGCTCGGCGAGCAGCTCGTCGAGCTCCGCGGTGCCGCACACGCTGCGCAGGGTCGTCTGGCACACCTGCGACGTGCCGAACATGTAGTTCTGGATCGCCACGACGGCCTTGACCGGCTCGACGACGTTGAAGTACGCCACCGCGTCGACGCGAACGGTCACGTTGTCACGGGTGATCACCTCCTGCGAGGGCACGTTGACGGTGACCGTCTGCAGGTTGACCTTCACCATCTTGTCGATGATCGGAACGATGAAGAACAAGCCCGGGCCTTTTGCGCCCTGGAGGACCTTTCCGAGACGGAAGATCACCCCCCGCTCGTACTCCTGGACGATCTTGATCGCCGCGACGGCGACCGCGAGGAGCAGCGCCGCGAGCACGGCGACGAAGAGCACTATTCCGTCCAGTTCCACAGCAACCTCCCGATCGGCGACGGGGTAGGGCTGCAGCCTACCTATCGGGCTGCCTCCTGGGGGGAGTCCACGAGCTCCACGTCGAGGGTGAGCCGGTCGTTCAGTCCGATGACCCGCACGGGGGTCCCCGTCTTTACCCTGCCGGCGGCCTCGGGGGCCCGTGCCCGCCACAGGGCACCGTCGACGAAGACATGGCCCTCGGGGTTGAGCATCGAGCGCACGACGCCCGACTTGCCGACCACCCGGTCCGCCCCCGCCATCGCCTGGCTGCTCTGTGCGCGCAGCACCATCGTCATCACCGGGACGAAGAAGACGACGGCGCTGGCGACGCCGAGCAGTGCCAGCCACCCCGGAAGGGTGACGAGATCGGGCCCGGCGAACAGGTTCCATGACCCGACGCCGAGCGCCACCGCACCCGCCGCCGTGAGGATCCCGAGACTGCCGATGGCGAGGTCGGCGGCGAGCAGGACGAGCCCGGCGACCACCAGGGCGAACGCCCACCACGCCACCGGCAGGGCCACGACCCCGTAGAGACCGAACCCGGCGAGCGCCATGCCCGACACGCCGGCGACGCCGAACCCGGGCTGGAAGATCTCGAAGGCGAGGGCCAGGGCGCCGCCGAGCAGCAGCACGTAAGCGAGCGACGGGTCGGCGAGGCCGTGGAGGACCCGACGGCCGAGGCCGAGGTTCGTGAACCGCACCGTCGCGGCCTGCGGGTCGATGTCGAGGTTCCTCGGGGCGCCCCGCACCGTCACGGTCAGCCCGTCGAGCTCGCTCAGCACGTCCTCGAGGCGTGGGGCCACGATCGCCGCCGCCCCCTCGTCGAGTGCCACCGACTCGGTCACGACCCGTGCCCCCGGCGGCGCCCGGAGGTCGACGTCGAGGCCCTCTGCGGTCACCGTGAGGGCCTCCCCGGACGGGGCCCCGTCGTGCAGGTCGGCGGGCTCGGAAGGTCCGATCGTCGAACCGGGTGCGAGCGCGAGCACGTGCGCCGCTTCGGCGACGACCGCTGCGGCGCCCGCCGCCACAGCCCCGGGCGGGCCCACCCAGACGACGACCGGCACCGCCGAGCCCGCGATGCGGTCCGCGAGCTCGCCGCCGGAGACGCGCAGCCCGCCGGGGCTGTCGAGGGTGATGACGACGGCGTCGACCCCCGAGGCCTCGGCCCGGGTGATGACGTCGGTGAGGAAGGCGGCCACCGGGCGATCGAGGGGCCCCTCGACCTCGGCGATCTCCACGGTGGAGCGCGGGTCCTGGGCGCCGGCCGCAGCCGACAGCAGGCCGAGCAGGAGGCCGGCGAGGAGCAGCACGACACCAGCGGCACGCAGCGGCAACCGCCGGGCAAGGGCGCGGGGGACCATGGGGGGATTGTACGGGCGGGCTGGCGTGACCGCGTGCGCGTCCCGGCCGTCGGGTACAGGATGGCCCTCGCGTCGAACTTCGCCCTGACGGAGTTTGCCCGAACGAGGAGACCGGAGCGACCGTGGAGGTGTCCAACCTGCTCGACCCGCGCGTGCTCATCGTCACGGGCAAGGGCGGGGTCGGCAAGTCGTCGGTGGCGGCGGTGCTCGCCCTCGCGGGGTCCCGCACCGGCCGGCGCACATGCCTCGTCGAGGTCGAGGGGCGCCAGACGATGTCGCGGCTGTTCAGCACCCAGCCGTGGGACTTCCAGGAGCGCGAGTTCCGGCCGGGCCTCTTCGGCATGTCGATCGACCCGGAGGCGTCGCTGCTCGAGTACCTCGAGATGTTCTACGGGGCCCGACGGCTGTCGAAGCTCGTGGTGGGCTCCACGGCGGTGGAGTTCGCCACCACCGCCGCGCCCGGCATCAAGGACGTCCTGCTCATCGGCAAGGTGAAGGAGATGGAGCGCCGCCGCGACGACGACGGGCGCTTCCACTACGACCTCATCGTCGTCGACGCCCCGCCGACGGGGCGGATCGTCAACTTCCTCCGCGCCCCCGACGCCACGACCGAGCTCGTGCACGTCGGGCCGATCCGCAACCAGGCGCAGTCGGTGGTCGACATGCTCCTCGACCCGGGCCGCACGCACCTCCAGCTCGTGACCGTCCTCGAGGAGATGCCGGTCACCGAGACCATCGAGAGCGCGGCGGCGCTGCGCGAGCTCGGCGTGACCCTCGGCCCGGTGGTCGTCAACCGCACGCTGACCGACGAGCTCGACGAGCCGGCGCGCAAAGCGTTCCGCGACGACCTCGAGACCCCCGACCTCGTTGCCGTGCTCGCGGGGGCGGGCCTCGATGTGTCCGAGGAGGCCGCGGCGGACCTGCGGGCACTCGCCGACCGCCACCTGGCCCGCCTCGACCTGCAGGAGCGCATGCGCGAGCAGCTGCGGGCGAAGCTCGACCTGCCGATCCTCGAGCTGCCCTACCTCTTCGCGGAGCGCTTCGAGGAGGCCGAGCTGGCCGTCCTCGCCGACCTCGTCGAGGAAGCGGTCCAGTGAGGCGTGGGGGAAGGCGTGGGGGAAGGCCATGACGAAGTCCGCGCTGGACGCGGCCCGCGGGCGGGACCTCTCGCCGGCGGTCGCCAAACGCCACGTGATCGTCTGCACGGGGTCGGGGGGGGTCGGCAAGACGACCACCGCCGCGGCGCTCGCGCTCGGCGCCGCGCGCGCAGGCAGGCGCACCATCGTGCTCACGATCGACCCGGCGCACCGTCTCGCCCAGTCGCTCGGGCTGCACGCCCTGGACAACACCCCCCGTGCCGTGCGGGGGGTGGAGGGCCTCGACGCGATGATGCTCGACATGCGCCAGACCTTCGACGAGGTGATCGACCGCCACGCGCCGAGCCTCGCCCGAGCGGAGGCGATCCGGTCGAACCGCTTCTACAAGCAGCTGTCCGAGTCGCTCGCGGGCACGCAGGAGTACATGGCGATGGAGAAGCTCTACGACCTCCACGAGTCGGGGCGCTACGACTGCATCGTCATCGACACCCCGCCGACCCGCAACGCCCTCGACTTCCTCGACGCCCCGAAGCGCCTCACCGACTTCCTCGAGGGTCGGTTCCTCAAGACGTTCCTCGCGCCCGGCCTGCGCGCCGGCAAGGCCTTCGGGCGCGCCGCGACGTGGGGCACCGGGATGTTCATGAAGGCGGCGTCGCGGCTGACCGGCGCGGAGGTGCTCCACGACCTCGCCGACTTCTTCCACTCCTTCGAGGGGATGTACACCGGCTTCAAGGACCGCGCCCAGGCGGTCTACAAGCTCCTGCAGAGCCCCTCGTCGGCGTTCGTCGTCGTCGCCACCCCCGAGACGCCGGCGCTTCGCGAGGCGCGCTACTTCCTCCAACGCCTCGCGCAGGACGGCATGCCGACCGCCGGCGTCGTGGTGAACCGCACGACGCCCCCGGCCGACGACAGCCTCGCGCTGCCGGACAGGGCGGCGGCCGAGGCGGCCATCGCGCGCCTCGGCGACGGCGGCCCGGAGGAGCGCGCCGCCGCCGCGCTGCTCCGTCTGCACGTCCAGCGCCGCGACGTCGCCTCGCGCCAGCGGCGTACGGTCGCTGCCGCGCTGCACGGCGTTGACCCTCGCGCCCTCGTCGAGGTGCCCCTGCTCGGGAGCGACGTCAACGACGTCGACGGGCTGACGGCACTCGGCCGCTGGCTGTACGGCGCCGCCGACGCCGCCTGAGGACGCCACGCCACGCGGCCGGGTACTATCCCTGGCCGTAGCGGTTGCGCAGGACCGAGGGTTTCCGTAAGCCGCTGTCGGCCATGCCCCGATCGTCATCGCCCACGAGCGACGTCACCGCGCAGCGGATGACGGGCCCCTCTGACTGGGGCCCGCTCGCGCTGCGCCTGGTCCTGCTCGGGGTGAGCATCGGCGGCGCCGCGATGCTGCTCGCGGCGAGCCTGGCCCCGACGGCGAGTCTCGCCGGTGGACTGCTCGACGTGGTGGACGGTCAGCTGATGGCGCAGATCCCCCCGCTGCCCGACGACCTCGGGGAGGCCGCCGAGCGCAGCGTGATCTACGACCGCAACGGCGGCGAGATCGCCGTGCTGCGGGCGGTGAACCGCCGCATCGTCGGGCTCGACGAGGTGCCGGCGCACGTGCGCGAGGCCGTGGTCGCGACCGAGGACGCGCAGTTCAGCGAGCACCACGGCGTGAACTGGCGCGCGATCGCCCGCGCCTTGGCCGGCAACGTCACCGCCGGCGACATCACCAGCGGCGCGTCGACCATCACCCAGCAGCTCGTGAAGAACCGCGTGGTCGGCTCCGAGCAGACGGTGGACCGCAAGCTGCGCGAGGCGGTGTACGCCATCGAGCTCGAACGCCGCTTCACGAAGGAGGAGATCCTCCAGGCCTACCTGAACGAGGTCTATCTCGGTAACGGGGTCTACGGGATCGGCACCGCCGCCGAGTTCTACTGGGGCAAGGACCCCCGCGAGCTGACCGTCGCCGAAGGCGCGCTGCTCGCCGGCATCATCCGCTCCCCCGCCCGCAACAACCCCGTCGACGACCCGCTGTCGGCGCTGCGCCGGCGCAACATCGTCCTCGACCAGATGGCGCGTGCCGGCTTCCTCGACAAGGCCGAGGCGGACGCCCTCGAGTCCTCACCGCTGGAGCTCGACATCCACGAGCTGCCGGAGGCGCGCAGCCCTTACCTCGTGGACTACGTGCGGGCGCAGCTCAAGGCGGACCCGGCCCTCGGCGCCACCGAGGCCGAGCGTGACCAGAGCGTCCTGCTCGGCGGGCTGGAGATCCACACCACCCTCGACCCCGCGTTGCAGGACATCGCGCACGCGGTCATCGCCGAGGTGCTCGGCGGCCCCGACGCGCCGCTCGGAACCCTCACCGCCGTGGACCCGCGCACCGGCGAGGTCCTCGCCGTCGGCTTCGGGCCGCATCCCTACGGTCCGGGCCCCGGACAGGTGGACGTGAACCCGGCCGTGCCCGAGGGCGGGGGGAGCGGTCGTCAGCCGGGGTCGGCGTTCAAGGCCTTCGAGATCGTCGCCGCCCTCGAGGAGGGCATCTCGCCGACGTACGCCTTCGACGCGCAGGCCCGCTACACCCACACGGACCCCGCCTGCCGCGGTCACCAGATCGGCAACTACGCCGACGCGAGCCAGGGCGTCCTCGACATGGGGACGGCGACCGCCCGCTCGAGCAACACCTACTTCGCGCACCTGCTCGACCGGACCGGACCGGCCAAGCTCGTCGACGTCGCCCGGCGCATGGGCATCCCGACGCCGCTCGAGCCGCTGTGCTCGCTCGTGCTCGGCGCGGGGGAGGTCTTCCCCCTGCACATGGCGTCGGCGTTCGGGACGCTCGCCAACGGCGGGGTGCACTGCCCGCCGTTCGTCATCGCGCGCGTGCTCGACCGCAACGGCCGCGAGATCTCCGGGGGCGGCGGGCAGTGCGAGCAGGCCGTCGACGCGGGGATCGCCGCCCGGGCCACAGCCCTCCTGCGCGGCCCGATCGAGTCGGGCACGGCCGCACGACGCGGCGGCATCGGGCGACCCGCGGCCGGCAAGACCGGGACCACCGACGAGTACTACAACGCCTGGTTCGTCGGCTACATCCCGCAGCTGTCGGCCGCGGCGTGGGTGGGCCACGAGCAGCCGCGGACGCTCACCGACTCCCGTTGTGGGGGCTCGGTGACGGGCGGCTGCCTGCCGACGATGCTGTGGCAGCGCTTCATGTCCCGGGCGGTGGCGGCGTTGAACCTGCCGGTCGAGTCGTTCCCTGCCCCCCCGCCGTTGCCGGTCGCCACCGTTCCCGACGTCCTGGGCAAGCGGGCAGACGATGCCGAGCGCACCCTGGCCGGCGCGGGGTTCGCCGCGATCACCGAGACGGTGACGGACCACCGGCCCGCCGGCACGGTCGTGTCGCAGACACCAGGTGGGGGCACGACCACCGAACAGGGGTCGGCGGTCCAGCTCGGCGTGTCCGACGGCGCGGGGGCTGCACCCCAGGTGCCGGGCGTCGTGGGCCTGACGCGGGAAGCCGCGCTGGCGAGGCTCGCCGAGGCGGGTCTCGTCGGCACAGTCGTCGAGGTGCCGGTGGACGACGCGGCTTCGATCGGGCGGGTCGTCGGCCAGCGACCGGGTGCCGGGGCGAGCCCCCCGGAGGGGCAGGCGGTCGTCCTCGAGGTGGGCCGCCAGCGCACGCAGGAGGACCCGGCTCCCCAGCCGACCGCGTCGCCGGCGCCGGCGCCGAGCCCGTCGCCCCCGGCAGGCGACCCCGCCGCCGAGCCCGTCGGCGAGCAGGCGCAGCCCGAGGACGAGCACCCCCTCGCGCCGCTCCGCCCGCCGCGATGAGGGCGGCGCGCGCCGCTGCCGGGCTCGTGGGCGCCGGTATCGCCGGCGTGGCCTACGCGGGCCTCGTCGAGCGCCGCGCCTTCCGGCTGCGCCACGTCACCGTCCCCGTGCTGCGACCGCCGGCCCGCCGTCCGCTGCGGCTGCTGCAGGTGTCCGACCTGCACCTCGTGCCCGGCCAGGACGCCAAGCTCGCCTTCGTGCGCCGGTGCCTGCGCGCCGAACCCGACGTGGTGGTCGCCACGGGCGACCTGCTCGGCCATGCCGACGCGGTCGAGCCCGTCGTCGAGACCCTCGCTGACCTCGCCCAAGGCCGCGTCGCCCTCGCGGTGCTCGGCTCGAACGACTTCTTCGCGCCCCGGCCGAAGAACCCGGCTCGCTACCTGCTCGGGCCGAGCACCCCCGACATCGGCAGACGCCTCGACACCTCGCGGCTCATCGCAGGGCTCGAGGGTGGGGGGTGGCAGCTGTTGGACAACCGGCGCCGCCAGATCGACACCGCCTGCGGCCCCGTCGACGTGGCCGGTCTCGCCGACCCCCACGCCGGGTGGGACCGCCCGAGCGTGGTCGACTGGTCCCCGCCCGACGCCGCCGTCGCGCTGCGCCTCGGCCTCGTGCACGCCCCCTACCTCCGGGCCCTCGACGTCTTCGTCGAGCGTGGCTACGACCTCGTGCTCGCCGGCCACACCCACGGCGGGCAGCTGCGCGTGCCCGGAGTCGGCGCGCTCGTCGACAACTGCGACCTGCCGCTGCGCCAGGCACGGGGCCTGTCCCGCCACCGGGCGTCGTGGCTGCACGTCTCCGCGGGCCTCGGCGAGTCGCGGTACGCGCCGGTGCGCTTCGCCTGCCCGCCGGAGGCCACGATCCTCGATCTCCTCCCCGCCTTTGAGGGCGCACCCCCGGACGGGTAGGCTGGCGGTTCGCACCAGCGGGATGTAGCGCAGTTTGGCAGCGCGCCACGTTCGGGACGTGGAGGTCCCGGGTTCAAATCCCGGCATCCCGACCACCCAGCACCGTCGACCGTTCCCGGCCATCCGCCGGTGCGGGCTCGTCGCGCCCACTCCCCCGGGCGCAGTCGGGACGTCTGCCTGCAGACACCGGGACGGTGCGCAGCGGACCATGCTCGCGGTGGCCGCTTTCGCGTGCCGGGTCGCTGGCTAGACTGCGGCGCCCATGAACCTCGACGACTTCCAGGCGCAGATGCGCATCCTCTACGGCGACCGGGACCGCGAGCGGGGGCTGGCGCGGACCTTCGCCTGGTTCACCGAGGAGTGCGGTGAGCTGTCCCGGGCGTTGTTCCGCGGCCACGACGAAGATCGGCGGCGGGAGTTCGCCGACGTGCTCGCGTGGCTCGTGTCGCTTGCCGACCAGGCCGGCGTCGACCTCGCTGCGGCTGCCGAGCGCTACGCCGGCTGCTGCCCGCGCTGCGGGGCGAGCCCGTGCGGCTGCCGGCGGTAGGCGCGGTGCGTCTGCGACCCCTGGGCACGGCCGAGGCGGCCGACACCGCGCGCCGGGCGGCGGTGTCCTTCGGCCAGGACCTCGACGACGAGGCGGTCGAGCGGTGGCGGGTTCGCATCGACGCGGGCGAGGTGTGGGGGCTCACCGACAACGCCGACCGGGTGGTCGCACACGGGCGGTTCACGCTCGTCGACCACTGGTTCGGTGGCCGGCGGGTGCCCACCCAGCACGTCGCGAGCGTGGCGGTGCCGCCCGAGCACCGTGGCGGCGGGGCGGCGGCCGCGCTCATGACGGCCGCCATCGCGGAGGGCGCGCGCGCCGGCGCCGGCCTTTCGCTGCTGTTTCCCGCCACCGTCCGTCTCTACCGGCGGGTCGGCTACGAGCACGCCGGCGACTTCCCCCGCTACCGCCTCGACGCGCGCAACGCTCCCCCGTCCGGCCCGCGCCTGCGACCCGCCGGCGGCGAGGCGGACTGGGCGGCGATCCGCCGCTGCGGGGATCACGCCGTGAGCCGGCAGCACGGCCCCGCGGTCCGTCCCGCCGACCGCTGGGAGCAGCTGCGGGCGACCACGTACCACTACGTCCTCGACGGAGCCGACGGCGAGATCGACGCCTACGTCCTGTTCGACCACACGCACGAGGCGGGTGACTGGCGCTACACCCTGTCCGTCACGGACTGGGCGGCGACGACGGCCGAGGGCCTCGCCGGCGTAGTCGGCCTTCTCGGCCGCCACGGCACGACCGGCAAAGCGGCTACGTTCCGTGGCCCGGTTCCCGACCGCTGGTCCATGCTCGTCGCCGAGCAGGACGTCACGCAGGTCAGCTCCCTGTGGTGGATGGCGCGGGGACTCCACCTTGCGGCCGCCGTCGCCGCGCGCGGCTTCCCGCCCGGGTTGCGCGGCTCGGCGGCCGTGGTGGTCGACGACCCGCTGCTTCCGGCGGCGCGCGGCCCGTGGCGGCTGGAGGTCGCCGACGGCCGCGGCAGCCTCGCGCCGACCTCCTCCGCCGCCGTGCGCCTCGACGTCCGCGCTGTCGGGCCGCTGTTCACCGGCTACCGCACCCCCGTCGAGCTCGCCCTCGCGGGGCTCGTCGAAGGGCCGGACGACGCCCTCGCGTGGCTTGCGGGCGCCTTCGCGGGCCCCGTGCCGGTCCTCCAGGACTTCTTCTAGCGGGCGATCGACGCAGCGGCAGCGTCAGACGACGAGGCGGCGGCGGAAGAGGTTGACCGCTGGCGCGTAGAGCAGCGCGGAGAAGACGGCGAGCCACAGCGCGTGGCCGGCCACGGCACGAACCTCGCCGGTGAGCAGGAGCGCACGGACGATCTCCACGCCATGGTGCAGGGGGGTCAGCCACGCGATCGGCTGGGCGGCGGCGGGCAGGACCTCGACGGGAAAGAAGATGCCGCTGAACAGGAACAGCGGTGTGATGAACAGGGTGAAGAAGTAGCTGAAGAAGTCGATCCCGGGCATGAGCGTCGTGACGATCATGCCGATGAGCGCGAACGCCCCGCCGATGAGGACGACAGCCAGCGGCGCGAGCAGCGCCGCGGGGCTCCGCACGTAGCCGAGCGCGGCGATGACGAGGAGGAACGCGGTGCCGTAGATGAAGGAACGGGTCGTCGCCCACAGCAGCTCGCCGAGGGCGACGTCCTCCGGCTCGAGCGGGGTGGTGACGACCGCGTCGTAGAGGTGGTAGTAGCGCAGCTTCACGTAGACGTTGTAGGTGACCTCGAACACCGCGCCGTTCATCGCGGCCGCCGCGGCGAGGCCCGGGGCGATGTAGACGACGTAGTCGACGCCGAGGATCTGCTCGCCGATGAAAAGGCCCAGCCCGAGGCCGATGGACACGAGGTACAGCAGCGGTTCGAAGAAGTTCGGCAGGATGTTGCGGTGCCAGGAACGCCGGTACAGGGTCATGTTGCGCCGCCACAGGCGGGTCGCGGCGCGCAGTGAGGCGTTCGGCGGGCGGAGAAGGCCCACGATGCCGTCTTCGGCGCGCAGGCGGGCGGGCGTGATGCTCATTGCGTCCCCTCGATGAGGGAGTGGCCGGTGAGGCGCAGAAAGACGTCCTCCAGGGACGCGTCACGTTCGACGAGCGTGGCGTGGGGCAGGCGGGCGTCGCGGAGCCGGGCGACGACGGCGGGGGCGTCGTCGGTGTAGACGACCACGCGGTCGCCGACCTCCTCGACGTCGTCGGCGAGGCCGTCGAGCAGCGCCCGCACGTCCGTCGCCGCGTCCTCGGCGCCCTGCAGCTCCACGACGCGTGGTGCGGTGTGCGCGTGCACGAGCACCGCCGGCGCACCCTCGGCGACCACCCGTCCGCGGTCCATGATGACGAGCCGGTCACAGAGCTGCGCCGCCTCCTCCATGTAGTGGGTCGTCAGCAGAAGGGTGACGCCACGGCGCTTCAGGCTTCGCAGCCGTTGCCAGACGTGGTGGCGTGCCTGGGGGTCGAGGCCGGTGGTCGGCTCGTCGAGAACGACGAGCTCGGGGTCGTTCATGAGCGCACGGGCGATGAGCAGGCGCCGCTGCATGCCGCCCGACAGCTCCTCGACTTTGGCGTCGTCCCGTTCGGCGAGTGCGACAAAGTCGAGCAGCTCGTCGGCACGGCGCGCGGCGGTCGCCCGGTCGACGTCGTGGTAGGCGGCGAAGGTGGTGAGGTTCTCGCGGACGGACAGGTCGACGTCGAGCGTGTCGCCCTGCGGAACGACGCCGAGGCGCCGCTTCAGCGCCCGGCGGTCACCCCGCACGTCACGGCCGAGCACCTCCAGGGTGCCCTCGGAGACCGGCGAGGTGCAGGTGATCATCCGCATGGCGGTGGTCTTGCCGGCGCCGTTCGGGCCGAGCACACCGAAGCAGCCGCCCGCCGGCACCTCCAGGTCGATGCCGTCCACGGCGACGAAGTCCCCGTAACGCTTGACGAGCCCACGGGCCCGGACGGCGGATGGCGCTGCTGGCATCCGCGCAGGGTAGCCCGCGCCGATGCTTCAGAGGGATCCGTGGATGAACGGGTCGGTCGTGGGCTGGTCGGGCGGCTCGGCATGCTCGAGGGTCACCGCGATCGCGGTGGCCGGCCCGAGCCGCTCACCGACCGCGTGGGTGGCCCGGCCACGCTCGTCGGGCTGCAGCACTCCGACGAGGGCGGGGGCCTCGGCGTCGATGACCCACAGGGCGTAGGCGTGACCGTCGGGGGCGGCCTGCAGGCCCTCGGTGACGAGGAGTCCCTCGCCGCGCTCCGCCGACCAGACGAACCGCGCGGTCGTGCCGGCCGGGGCGGTCAGATCGACGATCTGGGCGTCCGGGGCGGCGACGAGCTCGGCGAGCTGGTCCTCTCCCCCCGGCGGGCTCGCCTGGGTGACGACGACCACGAGCCCGGCCACGCCGAGCGCGATGACCGCGGCCACCGCCGGCAGGAGGCGGCGCAGCGATCCTCGCCAGCCGTCGCCCGACCCGGGGGTCACGGCGGGCGGCTGCTCGCGCTGAGTCGCGTCCGGCGGGCGTTCCTGCTCGGTCGCGGCGACGGCGGCCAGCACCCGCGCGCGCATCCCCGGCGGCGGTTCGTCGTCGGCTGCCATGCCGAGCAGCGCGGCGGTGGCCTGCAGCTCGTCGATCTCCGCGCGGCAGCCCGCGCAGTCGGCGAGATGGCGCTCGAAGAACCGCCGTTCGTCGTCGGGCAACGCGTCAACGGCGTAGGCGCCCGCCAGCTCGTGCATCTCCGTGTCCACTGGCGCCAGTGTGTGCCCCCGGGCGGCCCACGGCAACCGCCCTGTCGTCGCTCACCTGCCGGGACGCGGGCCTGCAGCGTCAGGGTCAAGATGCCAAAGTTGCACAGGCGACGGCCGTACAGTATCGGTCAGCACTCAATGGCAAAGGGTCGATCAGGAACACGCCGGAGCGTGTCGCACAAGAGGCGGAGGCCGGTGCAGGCGGTCGCTCTCCTACGGCTTCAATGCCCCGAGCTTGGCTTTGAGGGTTAGCAGTCGCCGCACCGAGTGGTCCAGCCGCGCTTCGGAGAGCCTTCCGGTCGCGACTGCTTCGATGATGCCGTGGATGGTTGCTCTCGCATCCGGAGGCATGAGGAGAACGTCGCAGCCGGCTTCGAGAGCTCGCAGCGCGACTTCCACGTCCCCGGCCACACCACGGACACCCTGCATCC
Source organism: Egibacteraceae bacterium (assembly GCA_035540635.1). Taxonomy (NCBI): domain Bacteria; kingdom Bacillati; phylum Actinomycetota; class Nitriliruptoria; order Egibacterales; family Egibacteraceae; species Egibacteraceae bacterium. The sequence continues at coordinate 23,366 of DATLGH010000050.1, forward strand.
ATAACGAGTCGGTGAGGATGAGACCGGGGAACGCGAGCTGGCCTCTCAACAGACCCTCGACCACGTCGCGATCAATCGTGGCGGGGTCATCCCCGCCCAGCCCGGGTGCCAAGAGATGCCCCGTCATAATGGCGTCCACGTCCGCGGTTATCGCAGCAGCGAAGGGTGGCAGGTGCGTGAGTTTCCACTCTTCCTCGCTGATGTCGATCAAGGTCAGATCCGAGTGGCTGTCGACCGTCGCTGCTCCGTGACCGGGGAAATGTTTCGCCGTGGCAGCAACACCGGCGTCGTGATAGCCCCGGATCTGCGCGGTCACCATCGCCGCGACGAGCTCAGGAGAGTTGCCGAAGGAGCGATCACCTATGGCAGGGTTGTCGGCGACCGTGTTCACGTCGGCCACCGGAGCGAGATTGAGGTTGATCCCCACCTCCAGTAGCTCTTGACCCGTTGTCTTCGCGATGCTGCGTGCGAGATCGACGTCTCCTGTTGCGCCCAGCTCCCTACCACCGAGAACGACCGATGCAGGCGGTGGCAGCCTGCGAACAGGCCCTTGCTCTTGGTCGGTGGCAATCAGCAGGCCGGTGGCTGACGCGTCCTGTAGAGCCGTCGATAAGGCGCGGAGTTGGTTCAGGCTTTCGAGGTTTCGGGTGGGGATATCCGCGGCGGCAGCATCCTGCGGGTTCCGCTTGATGTAGATGACGCCACCCGGTTGAAGTCCCTCGATGACCTCGCGCGGAGACGCGACCCCGTAGAGCCGCTTGTTGCTGTCATCGAGCTCAGCCACTCCCCCGTCAGCGTGTCCCCCGTAGATGTGGACGAAGATGAGTTGGGCTGCCTTGTCTTCAAGGCTCATGCCCGTCAACACTTCCTCGACGGCCTGCGATGCCTGCGATGCCTCCGAGGCGTCGATGCCGGCGCTCGGGACGGGTGCCGGTGTCGCGGCTGTGGGTGGAGAGCCCTGGGCACTTTGCCCCCCTGAGCCCGCCGACGGGGGAGGAGCCGAACAGGCTGCCGTTATCAGGACAACCACGGCCAAGGAGCATGTCAGCCGCACGGTGTCCGCCCAGACGTTTCGTCGTGGAAGGTCTGCTGCGCAGCAATCAGTCCCAATGCATCGATGTCCTCTGCCATGGACGACGCCGCCGGCGTCAGACGAGGCCGCGCTCGACGAGGAGCTCGGCGATCTGCACGGTGTTCAGCGCCGCGCCCTTCAACAGGTTGTCCCCGGTCACCCAGAAGTTCAGGGCGTGAGGGTCAACGAGGTCCGAGCGCACCCGGCCGACGGCCACCTCGTCGCGGCCCGCCCACTCGAGGGGCGTGGGTACCGCGTCGAGGGCGAGCCCGGGGAAGCCGTCCATCGACGAGATCGCGTTCGCCGCGGTGACGCGCTCCTCGAACGTCGCCCGGATCTGGATCGCGTGGCCGACCATCACCGGCACGCGCACGCACGTCGGCGCCACCGCGAGGTCGGTGAGCCCGAGGATCTTGCGCGACTCGTTCTGCAGCTTCATCTCCTCGTCGCTGTAGCCGTTGCCGACATCGTTGCCGAGCCACGGCACGACGTTGAACGCGAGGGTCTTCGCGTGCACCGACGGCTCCACGAGCTTCGCGGCGGCCGCTCCGTCGGTGCGCAGCAGATCCCGGTGCTCGTAGAGCACCGGCACCTGCGCCTCGAGCTCGTCGATGCCCTTCTGGCCCGCCCCGCCGGCGGCCTGGAAGCTCGTCGCGACGAAGCCCGTGAGCCCGAAGGCGTCGTGGAGTGCCTTGAGCGGCAGCATCGCCGCCATGGTCGTGCAGTTGGGGTTGGCCACGATCCCACGACCGCCGTGGCTCAGCAGGTCGAGCGACTCGGGGTTGACCTCGCTCACGACGAGGGGCACCTCGGGGTCCATGCGCCAGGCCGAGGAGTTGTCGACGACGAGCGCCCCGGCACCCACCGCGCGCGGGGCCTCCGCCCGCGACGTCGACGCGCCGGCGCTGAACAGCGCGAGCTCGACACCGTCGAAGACGTCCGCGTCGGTGATCGCCCGCACGGTCACCTCGGTGTCGCGGAACGGGAGCCGCTTGCCCGCCGAGCGCTCCGTGGCGACGAAAACGACGTCGTCGCACGGGAAGGCCCGGGTCTCGAGCAGCCGCCGCAGGTCCTGGCCGACCGCGCCGGTGGCGCCGACGACCGCAACGGTCCGCCGGCGCGGGAGGCCTGTCAGCCGGCCCATCACCCAACACCCCCCGACCGCTGGGTCGCGCCGCTCGGCGCATCCCCGCCGAGGCCGAACCGCTCGTGCACCGCGCGCACCGCCTGCTCGACGTCGTCCGCGCGGCCGACGTCGAGCAGGCGGTGCGCGCGGACGACGACCGAGATGCGGATCGTCGACGTCGAGATCATCTCGATGTTCACCCCGGCCTCGGACAGTGCGGTGAACATCGCCGCGGCGACCCCCGGGTGGGTCTTCATCCCCGCGCCGACGAGGGAGACCTTCGCGACCCCGGGATCGAGGTCGATGCCGACCGCGCCGATCTCCTCCCGCAGCCCCTCGAGCAGCTGGAGCGCCCGGGGCCCGTCGTCGAGCGGCAGCGTGCAGGAGATGTCGGTGGTGCCCTCCTCCGAAACGTTCTGCACGATCATGTCGATGTTGATGCTGTTGCTCGCGAGCAGCGTGAAGATCCGTGCGGCGACGCCCGGCTTGTCGGGCACCCGCCGGATGACGAGCTTGCCCTCACCGGTGTCGTGGGCGACGCCGGAGATGATGGCCTGCTCCATGTGCTCCTCCTGTGGGACGACCCAGGTGCCCTCGGTGTAGGTGAACGAGCTGCGGACGTGGATGGCCACCCCGTGGTTGCGCGCGTACTCGACGCTGCGCACGTTGAGGACCTTCGCGCCGTTCGCCGCGAGCTCGAGCATCTCCTCGTGGCTCACCCGGTGGAGCTTGCGGGCGCTCGCGACGATCCGCGGGTCCGCGGTGTAGACGCCGTCGACGTCGGTGTAGATCTCGCAGACCCGGGCGCCGAGCGCCGCCGCGAGCGCCACCGCGGTCGTGTCGCTCGCGCCCCGCCCGAGCGTCGTCACGTCCTTCGAGTCGCGCGACACCCCCTGGAAGCCGGCGACGATGACGATGCGCCCGGCCGCGAGCGCCTCGGTGATCCGCCCGGGGGTGATGTCGATGATCCGCGCCTTGCCGTGCGTCGCGTCGGTGATGATCCCCGCCTGGCTGCCGGTGAGGCTCTGCGCGGACAACCCGTGCTCGTGGATGGCCATGGCGAGCAGCGCCATCGAGATGCGCTCGCCGGCCGTGAGGAGCATGTCGAGCTCGCGGCCGGGGGGGATCGGCGAGATCTCACGCGCCTGTGCGTGGAGGTGGTCGGTCGTCTTGCCCATCGCAGAGACCACCACGACGACGTCGTGCCCTGCGCGCTTGGCCTGCACGACCCGTTCGGCGACGCGGGTGATGCGATCCGTGTCGGCCACGGACGTTCCCCCGTACTTCTGGACGACGATCATGCGCGCGCGGGCCCTCGCGAGTAGACGGGAAGGGTTTTCCCGTCAAGACTACCGGTCGGTCCTGGTGGGCAGGATCGACGCGCGGACGAAAGGGCACACCATGCGGGCGCACATCGCTGCGCGCCTGGGGGCGGGAGCCGCCACGGCGCTGCTGTTGGCGGGATGCGGGGCGGGCCAGGACCCCACGACCGCACCACCACCGGCTGACGACGACACAACCGAACCGGCGCCGGTCGACACGGGCGCGAACGAGGTGAGCATCGTCGACCTGGCCTTCGAACCCGCGTCGCTCGACGTCGCCGTCGGCGACACGGTGGAGTGGGTCAACACCGGGGAGCTGCCCCACACCGTCACGTTCGCCGACGGTCCGGACTCGGGGACGATGGAGACCGACGACACGTTCAGCCACACGTTCGAAGAGGCGGGCGAGTTCGACTACCTGTGCTCCATCCACCCCCAGATGGAGGGGACGGTCACCGTCGCCGAGTGAGCCGGCGGCGCGGCTCAGACGTCGCGGCGGCCCGCGAAGGCCCGGCTCAAGGTGACCTCGTCGGCGTACTCGAGGTCGCCCCCGACGGGTAGGCCGCTCGCGATGCGGCTGACGCGCACCCCCATCTGCTTGAGCAGCCGGGCGAGGTAGCTCGCGGTCGCCTCGCCCTCGATGTTGGGGTTCGTGGCGAGCACGACCTCGGTGATGTCCTCCTCGCCGAGGCGTGCGACGAGCGCCTTGATGTGCAGCTGGTCCGGCCCGATCCCGTCGATCGGCGAGATCGCGCCGCCGAGGACGTGGTAGCGCCCACGGAACTCCGCGGTCTTCTCGATGGCGATGACGTCGCGGGGCTCCTCGACGACGCACACCACCGTCGGATCCCGGCGCGCGTCGCGACAGATGCGGCACTGCTCCGCCTCACTCACGTTGAAGCAGCGCGAGCAGAAGCGCACCTTGTCCTTCACGGCCACGATCGCCCGCGCGAGCCGGTCGGCGTCGGCACGGTCGACGGTGAGCAGGTGGAAGGCGAGACGCTGTGCGCTCTTCGGGCCCACACCCGGCAGCCGACCGAGCTCCTCGATCAGGTCCTGGATCGGGCCCTCGTACACGGTCGGCCTAGACGATGCCCGGCGGCAGGCCGAGCCCGGCTGTCAGCCCGCCGAGCTTCTCCTCCTCGAGCTGCTTGGCCGAGCGCAGCGCCTCGTTGACCGCTGCGGTGACCATGTCGGCGAGCATCTCCACGTCGTCCGGGTCGACGGCGGCGGGATCGATGACGATGGAGCGGACCTCGCCACCCCCGCCGGCGACGGTGACGCGGACCATGCCGCCCCCGGCGACACCCTCGACGTCGGTCCTCGCGAGCTCCTCCTGGGCCGCGGCGAGCTTGCGCTGCATGGCCTGGGCCTGCTTCATGATCTGGTTCATGTTGCCGTTGGCCATGGTGGGCCTCTCTTTCCTCGCCTGCGCGCCAGTCTAGTGGGACCTAGTCCTCCACGACCGTCGCACCGAGTCCCGACCGCAGGGCGCGGATGGCGGCGGCGCGCAGCTCTTCCTCGTCGGGCAGCTCGCCCGCCGCCTCCGCCGCCTCGGTCTCCGCGACGGCCGCCGCCTCCTCGTCGAACGCCGCGGTGTCCGTGTCGCCGGCGTCCGGGAGCGGGTCGGTCGCGGCGGCGAGGCGGCACCGCACCCGCAGCGGCACCCCGACCACCTGGGCGAACACGGCGGCGAGGTGCTCCTGCGCCTGCTCGTCCCCGCACTGCTCGGCGTGGAAGCCGTACTTCGCGCCGAACTCGAGGGTGAGCTCGGTGCCCCGCAGGGCGACGGGGTGACCCTCGGTCAGAAACGCGTGCAGGATGCGCTTGCGAGCCTTCGTCGCGTCGAGGACCGCCGGCCAGCTGCGTCGCAGCAGCTCGAGGTCGACGGAGTTCGCCTGGGCGGCGGCCTCCGGCTCCTGCTCCCCCGCTTCCTCGGGCTGCCCGGCTTCCTCGGGCTGCCCGGCACCTCCTGCCCCGCCTCCGGGGCGCTCACCCGCCCGCCCTCCAAGCCCCTCCGGCGGAGCAGGGGGCGGCTCCTCGGCGGGACGCGGGCTCGCGCCCTCGGTGATGCCGGTGCGGCGCTCGAGGCGGTCCATGCGGGCCGCGAGTGCGGCGGGGTCACCGCAGGCCTCGGGCAGGGCCGCCTTGACGAGGGCGATCTCCAGAGGCAGGCGCACCGACCCGCGTCGCATCTGCGCCTGCGCCTCCGCGAGCAGCTCGGTGGCGCGGAGCAGCTCGATGCGTCCGAGGCGCCCCGACTGCGCGCGCAGGCGCGCGAGGCGCTCCGGGGCCGCCTCGACGAGGTCGGCGTCGGGCGCGGACTGCAGCAGGAACAGCGCCCGGAGGTGCTCGACGGTCTCGCGGGCGAACTGGCGCAGGTCGTGGCCGCCGTCGGCCAGGCGCCCCACGAGCACGCACAGACCGGCGACGTCGCCGGCGGCGACGAGGTCGACGGCCTCGACGAGCAGCTCGTCGGGCACCGCGCCGAGCACGTCGGCGACGCCCCGCAGGGTGACCCGCGGCCCCGTGAAGGCGATCACCTGGTCGAGCACGCTGAGCGTGTCGCGGACGCTGCCGTCCCCGGCGCGCACGACGAGCTCGACGGCGCCCGGCTCGAAGACGAGGCCCTCCGCGTCGCCGAGCGCGCGGACGTGGTCGGCTAGGGCGCCGGCGCCGACGCGCTTGAAGTCGAAGCGCTGGGTGCGCGACAGGATCGTGTCGAGCACCTTGTGCGGCTCGGTCGTCGCGAACACGAACACGACGTGGCCGGGCGGCTCCTCCACGGTCTTCAGGAAGGCGTTCCACCCCGCCGTGGACAGCATGTGGCACTCGTCGACGATGTAGACCTTCATCCGCGCGGAGGCCGGGGCGAACGCTACCCGTTCGCGCAGGTCGCGGACGTCGTCGACCCCGCCGTGGCTGGCCGCGTCGATCTCGATGACGTCGACCGACGACCCGGCGGTGACGGCGACGCAGTGCGTGCACGTGTTGCACGGCTCGGGTGTCGGGCCGGTCACGCAGTTGAGTGACTTGGCGAGGATGCGCGCCGTGGACGTCTTGCCCGTCCCCCGCGGGCCGGTGAACAGGTAGGCGTGCGAGATGCGGTCCTCGGCGACCGCCTGGGCCAGGGTGGTGGTGACGTGCGCCTGGCCTACGACCTCGGCGAAGGTCTGCGGCCGGTACTTCCGGTACAGGGAGACGTACGCCACGTGGAGTCCTCCACGCCGGAGCGGGCGGGGTGGGGAAGGCGCCGCGGCCACCACCGGACGGGCGATGCAGCGCGGCTGGTCCGCGGCGCCCGCCACGAGCCGCTTATGGCTGCTGCCTTCCGGCCCTGACCAGGTTCACGGTGTGACGTCGCGCGGGACCGCGCCTCTCACCCGCCCGGTGCTGACCGCGCCGGACGGGGCGAGTGTAGCAACCCGCCGGGTGCGCAGCGGGCGGTGCCCCGGGTCCGCCCGCTCGTCAGGCCGCGAGCGCGAGCGCGCCGAGGACGGCGCGTCCCGACCCCTCGCGGAGCACGTGCAGGGCCTCCTCGAACGTCGCGACACCGACGACCTGCAGGGGGCTGCCGGCCGGCAAGGCTGCACTGGCCTCCTCGACCTGAACGGCCGGGGCGAGGAAGACGTCGGCGCCCTCGGCGGCGGCCGCGACGACCTTGAGGCCGATCCCGCCGATGGGGGTGACGGTGCCGTCGGCGGTCACCCCGCCTGTGCCCGCGATCCGCCGGCCCGCCGCGAGGTCCTCGGGCGACGCCTTGTCGAACACCGTGAGGGCGATGAGCAGGCCGGCGCTCGGCCCGCCGATCGGCCCCGAGTCGACGTGGACGGGCACGGGCAGCTCTGCGCGGGGCAGTAGGTCCTCGGCCCGCACGCCGAGGCCGGGGCGGTCCATGCCGGGCACCGGGCCGGGAGCCACCTCGACCCGGCGCTCCTCGCCGTTGCGCACGACCACGATCTCGAGCGTCGCGTCGGCGGAGTGGCGGACCGCCGCGACGAGCTCGCCGGCGCTGCGCACGGGTGCGTCCCCGACCGCGGTCACGATGTCGCCGGTCTCCAGCGCGCCCTCGGCCGGCGCGCCCGGCAGCACGCCGGCGACGAGCGCCCCGAGCGGCTCGGCGAGCTCGACGGGGTAGCCGGCCGCCCGCAGCCCGAGCGCGGCGGCGATGTCGGCGGTTGACGCGAACACCTCCCGCTGGCGGCCGAAGAAGGTGGCGTCGTCCACGCCGCCCGTCAACCGCGTGGCAGGGACGAGCTCGGTGTCGGGGGTGAGCATCCCGTGGACGAGGAAGACGAGGCTGGCCCTCCGCAGGGCCACGACGGTGAGCAGGTAGTCGCCGTCGATCTCGCCGGGGCCCTCGGCCTGGTCACCGGCTGCCACGTCGACGTGGTCGGAGAGGCTGACGAGGCTGCCCGGCCGCTCGACGAACACGGGCAGGGGGACGACCACGGCCGCGGTCAGCAGGACCAGGATCGAGAGCGGCAGGAAGAGCGCCTGCGGGCGGACCCGCATCAGCGCATCAGGTCCGACACCAGGCTCGGGGTGAGCAGGCCGATCGGGCGGCCCGCCTCGACGACGAGCAGCATGTTGCCGGGTGCCTGGACGATGCGCTCCAGGGCGACGTCCATCCCCGCGTCCGCGTCGACTGTGACGGCGTCGGCCCGGTGGGCGACGTCGCCGAGCAGGGTCGTCGCCCAGTGCTTCCGGGGCACGTCGTCGAGGCGCCCGAGCGTCACCCCACCGGTCACCGGCAGGCCCACCGGCCAGAGCAGGGACGGCCGCTGCTCGAGCTCGACGACGGCGTCGGACAACCGCAGCCGCGGGTCGAGGGCCGGCGGCGCCGTGCCCATGACCTCGCGCACCGAGCGGTCGGCGAGCCGCTCACGCACCCGCGCACGCGTGTGCGACTGGGCGGCGCCCCGGTAGAGGAACGCCGCGATGAGGATCTCCCAGATGCCACCGAAGGTCCCGCCGGACCGCACGAAGACCGAGACGCCGTAGGCACCGAGCAGGAGCGCGAAGCCCTGGCCGATGCGCGCCGCCATGCGCGTGGACCGGTGCGGCCGGCCCGTGACCGCCCAGATGACCGACCGCAGGAGCCGGCCGCCGTCGAGCGGGTAGCCGGGCACGAGGTTGAAGACGGCGAGCAGCACGTTGATCCAGGCGAGGTAGCCGGTGATGGCGGCGAGGACCGGCTGCCCGAGGACGATGACGTGGAGGAGCCCGAAGGTCGCGCCGAGCACGAGCGAGATGAACGGCCCTATGCCGACGATGACGAACTCGTCCTTGGCGCTGCGCGCCTCGCGCGTGGACTCCGTCACGCCGCCGAGCAGGAAAAGCGTCACGCCCACCACGGGGATGTCGCGGTCGAGGCTCGTGATCGCATGGCCGAGCTCGTGGGCGAGCAGGCTCGCGAAGAACAGCAGCGCCGCCACCACCGCCGCCGCCACCGCGACCCCCGTGCCCTGGTCGGCCAGCAGGTCGGTGAAACGGGTGAAGAGCATCCAGACGACGAGGCCGGCGATCACGAACCAGCTGACGTCCACGCGGATGGGGACCCCGCGCACGTGCGCGAGCGTCCAGGCGTTGCGAAACGTGCCGTCCCGGGAGGCCCGCGGGGGGCGCGAGGTCTCGTTCGTGTCCGTCACGTGATGCGCCCTGCCGCTCTGCTGCACGAGGTCCCGGTGGCCTCGGTGTCCGCGCCACCCCAGGGCTATACTGCCTTCCGACTCCCCGTCACGCTGGAGCTGTCGCCTAGTCTGGCCTATGGCGCGGTCTTGGAATGGCCGTAGGGTGGCAACACCCTCGAGGGTTCGAATCCCTCCGGCTCCGCTTCGATCCCAAGTCCCGGGTTCGCGCACAACGGCGTGGGCCCGGCGGCGCGTCGAGCCCCGGAGCTCTGGGCCGGCGCTGCTCGTGGTGGGTGGGATTCGAACCCACGAACCCTTGCGGGTTACCCGCTTTCGAGGGCGTTGAGGGCCGTTTCACGTTGTGCCGCCAGATGCCGAAATGTGCCTCTCACCCGGGGTTTTACACTGGCCGCACACCGGCGTGCGCCTCCCCATGGCGGCTGTGACGCGTCACATGTGATCCGGATGTGATCCGGATCACGGGCTTCCGGGATCGGGCCCGGGTGGCTGAGCGGCGTCGGATCGAGCCGCGTGGAGGATCCTCAGGATGTCGATCCGCCCGGGCTGCAGCCGGTAGAACACGACGTAGGGGAAC
>DATLGH010000051.1 GCA_035540635.1 Egibacteraceae bacterium
CGGTCAACAACACGCTGCACCGCAACTCCGGTCACGGAAACGCCCGGTTCGACGGTGCCGACCTCAACCCCAACTGCGACAACAACGACTGGCGCGACAACGACTTCGGCACGGTCAACCAGCCGTGCGTGCGCGGTCCGCGGCCCGGCGCGATCGCCGGTCAGGTGGTCGATGCGGCTACGGGCGCGGGGGTTGGTGGCGCGACGGTGACCGCGGATGGTCGCACGGCCACGACGGATGCCGGTGGCAGCTTCGTGATCGGTGAGCTGGCGCCGGCGACCTACACGGTGACGGTCACCGCGCCGGGCTACCTGCAGGCGTCCGAGACGGCCACGGTGACCGCTGGTGAGACCACGACCGTGACCGTGCAGCTGCAGCGTGAGCCCCCGCGTCGGGGCGCGATCGCCGGACTGGTGATCGACGCGAACACCGGTGCGGTCATCGTCGGGGCGACGGTGACCGCGGACGGCCGATCGGCGACCACCGACGCCAGTGGTCGGTACACGATCGCGGATCTGCCGCCGGCGACCTACACGGTGACGGTCACGGCGGACGGCTACACGCAGGCGTCGCGAACCGTCACGGTCACTGCAGGTGAGACCACGACGGCGCACTTCGCCCTGAGGGCCGCCAGGCCCCCGCGAGGTGATCCTCAGACTGTGGAGGACTGCAGGGACGGTGGCTGGCGCGAGTACGGGTTCAGGAACCAGGGCCAGTGCATCCGGTTCGTCAGGACCGGACAGGACAGCCGCCCGCAGAATCCTCAGACGGAACAGGACTGCAGGAACGGTGGCTGGCGCGACTACGGGTTCCGGAACCAGGGTGAGTGCATCCGGTTCGTCAGGACCGGAGAGGACAGCCGTCAAGACGGTCCGCGAACGGGGTTTGACTGCCTCGTCGGCGGCTGGCGAAAGTACGGATTCCACAACCTCGCCGAGTGCATCTGGTTCGTCTACACCGGCATAGACAATCGCCCGTAGAAGACCCGCGACGACCCGGCGTGGCAGGGGGGCTCCCCAGGGGCCCCCTGCCGCACGAGCCATCGCGACCCGCGACGCCAGGCTCCGAACGGCTGCACTGGTCGCTCCTGGCACGTTCGCGACTGAAGGCGGCGCGCCGGGCTCTGCGCAGACGCCGTGCCCGGGACCGACAGCCCGATCACCGGCCGGTCGAGGAAAGCGCGGCCGCGCGCGCCGGCCTGGTCGGCGTGACGGTGGCCTACATCCTGTGCCTGGCCTACCTGACGATCCGGAACCACCACGGCTTCGGCACCTTCGGCTTCGACATCGGCATCTTCGATCAAGGAGTGTGGCTCCTCAGCCGCTTCGCGACGCCGTTCGTCACCGTCCGGGGGCTGCATCTCTTCGGTGACCACACCTCCTTCCTCCTCCTCGGGCTCGTTCCCCTCTACTGGGTCTTCCCCTCGCCGGCGGTGCTCCTCGGCGCCCAGTCCGTCGCCCTCGGCGCCGGCGCCATCCCGGCCTTCCTCATCGCGAGGCACAAGCTGCGGTCGGAGTGGTGCGCCTTTGCGTGCGCTCTGGCCTATCTCGCCCACCCCGCCGTAGCCTGGACGAACTTCGAGAACTTCCACCCGGACTCCTTCGAGATCCCTCTCGTCCTCTGCGCCTTCTACTTCGTCTACACCCGCAGCTGGTGGTGGTTCGCTGCGAGCGTCGGCGCTCTGCTCCTCGTGAAAGAAGACGTGGCGCTGCTGACCTTCGCCCTCGGGGTCTACGTCGCCTGGCTCCACCGGCGCGACGTCGGCCTGGCGACGGCCGTGCTGTCGCTGGGATGGCTTCTCGTCGCTTTGCTCGTCCTCATCCCGGCCTTCAACGACGCGGGCGGGCTCTACGGGTCGCGGCTCACGGGCCACTTCGGAGGGCTCGGAGGGTTCACCGAGACACTCGTCAGGCGGCCGTGGGAGATCGCGGCCCTCGCGCTCGGTCCCGAAAGGCGGTGGTACCTGTGGCAGCTGCTCGCATCCTTCGCCCTGCTCTCGCTCCTGGCCCCTGCCGTGCTCCTCGTTGCCGCGGGGCCCCTTCTCGTGAACCTTCTCAGCAGCTTTCCGTACCAGCATCAGCTCCGCTACCACTACTCCACCTTGATCGTGCCCGTCCTCGTCGTGAGCGCGATCGTGGGCATCGCCCGGTTCCGCTCCACGCGGGTCCGCGGAGTCCTTGCCGTCCTCATGGCCGCCTCCGCCGTGACCGCCGCCTACCTCTGGGGGCCGATTGGCCGGCATGACGTTCCGGTCGCCGACCCGGGCACCCCGCACGCAGTGGCCGCGCGGGAGGCGATGAGCATGGTCCCCGCCGAGGCCGCCGTCTCCGCCTCCCACCGGTACGTCCCCCACCTCACCCATCGGCGACAGATCTATGAGTTCCCCAACCCGTGGCGGGCCGCCAACTGGGGCGACTGGACGTCGGAAGGCGCCCGGCTCCCGTTCGCCGACGACATCGACTACCTTCTCATCACCACCGCTGACCGCAACGATCCCCATGGCGGCCCGATCATCAGACGCCTGGAGGAAAAGGAGTTCGTCAGGATGTTCGCGTCAGAGGGGGTCGAGCTCCTGAGGCGCTCGCGGGAGCCTCGCCGATGACCGGTGTGCACCCCAGCGCGGCGCCACCTGCCGAGACCGCTCCGGCTAGGCATCCCGAGCGGCGTGTGACCATCGGCAGGGCACAGGTGCGACGCCTTGTTCGCGAGCGTCCCGCGTTCCTGCCGGACAGGATGCGGGTCGCTGCCGAGCTGGCGGTGTTCATCGCCATCGCGGTCGTCCTGCTCATCTTCTTCCGCCCAGGGCTGTTGCTGTCGCAGACCACCACAACCGGTGGGGACACCGGCGCGCACATCTACATGCCGTGGTACCTGAAGACGCACCTCCTGCCGCGCGGACTCGTCTCCGGCTGGTCACAGGACTGGTTCGCGGGCTTCCCAGCGATGCACTTCTACTTCCCGTTCGTTCTCACCGTGCAGGCGCTGCTCGCCTACATCATCCCGTACGAGGTCGCCTTCAAGCTCGGGACGGTCCTCGGCGTCTTCTTCTTCCCCGTCTCGGTGTACCTGTTCTTCCGGCTGCTGCGGTTTCGCTTCCCCACCCCCATCGTCGGAGCCGTGCTGTCACTCGGTTTCCTCTTCATGGACAGCTTCCAGATCTACGGGGGCAACATCCCGAGCACCCTGGCGGGCGAGTACTCCTTCTCGTTGAGCCTCGGCATGGCCTTCGTCTTCCTCGGGCTCGCCTACCGCGTCGCGACGGCAGACGACGGCCGGCCCCTGCTCGCTGCGGTTGCCCTCGCAGTCGCCGCGCTGAGCCACCTTGTGCCCGTGATGATGGTCGTCCTGTCCGCGCCCCTTCTCGCCTTCTGGGCTGTGCGCCGCCACGGTGTGAGGAGCGGCGTGCTGCGGCTCGGCAGTGTGTTCGGACTTGCCTTCCTCGTGACCGCCTTCTGGTCCGTTCCGTTCCTCGCCCGGCTGGGGTACTCCGCAGACATGCACTGGTTCCCCCTCGAGGGGTGGGAGCCGTTGTTCCCCGCAGACCTCCGGGTAGCTCTCTCCGGCGCCGTCGTCGCGGTCGTCGTGGCTGCGCTGCGGAGGGACGGGCGTGTCCTGCTCTTCCTCGGGCCCGCCGCTGTCGGGGCGGCGTTCTACTTCCTCGTGTCGCCCGAGGGCCTCTTCCAGGGCAAGGTCTGGAACGGGCGGTTCCTGCCCTTCTGGTACCTCGGCGCCTTTCTCGGGACCGCCTACGTGGTGGGGACGGTCATCCCGACGGTGGCGCGGTTCGCGTGGAGGCGCCGCGCCGGCCTGACGGCCGTGGCCATGGTGGTGGGCATCAGCGCCGCGACGTTGGGGGGGATCCTGCGCGACAAGGGCACGAGCTACATCGACGACTGGATCCGGCACAACTACTCGGGCTACGAGGCTATGGCCGCCTACCCCACGTTCGAGGCGTTGACGGAGCGGATCTCACGACTTCCCTACGGACGCATGATGTGGGAGCCCTCACCCGACCTGGTCGAGTTCGGCACCCCGGTCGCGCCGATGTCCATCCCCTACTGGTCAGGGCGTCCCGTGATGGAGGGCATCTACTTCGAGTCGAGCATGACGACACCGTTCCATTTCCTCATGGCCGCGGCGGTGGCCGAGCGCCCATCCAACCCCATCCCGCTGCTGCCGTACGGGGAGTTCGACATGGAGCGGGGGTTGCGGCACATGCAGATCTTCGACGTCGACTACTTCCTTTCGTACAGCGAGCAGGCGCGTGAAGCGGCGTCCCGGACGGTCGGCCTCGACAGGATCGCTGACGTCGACAGGTTCTCCATCTTCACGGTCGACTCGCCTGGACAGGTCGTCATCCCCGAGTACGAGCCGCTCGTACTCGAAGACGGCGACTGGACGGAAGCCAACCTGTCCTGGTTCTCGACCATGAGCGAGCTCGAGGTGCCCCTCGTGCGCGACGGCCCGGAGGACTGGGAGCGCGTCGCCGCGTTCCGCAGCCCCCTTCCGCGTCGCACCATCGACGGCGGCGGGAGGTCGTTGCCCGCCCGAGTGGCGAACGACGAAATCACCTTCACGACCGACGCGATCGGCCGACCGCACTGGGTGAAGACGTCGTACTTCCCGAACTGGCGGGTCGACGGCGCGCTCGGCCCCTACCTCGCGTCGCCCTCGATGATGATGGTCGTACCGACCCAGCGGGACGTCCGCCTGCACTACGAACGGACGTGGGCGGAATGGCTCGGGCTTGCCGGCACCTTCCTCGCACTGACGTTCCTCACGGTGCCACCCCTGCGGCGGTGGACACGCGAGAGGATACGGGTCTGAGAATGACGGCTCGGACCCTCCTGAGCGTTCGGCTCAGGCGGGTGGCGACGTTCGGCGCCGTGAGCGTCATCACCACCTTGCTCGACTTCGGGCTCTTCAACCTGCTCGTCTTCTCGAGAGCCCTGCCGGTGGTCGCGGCCAACACCGTCTCGTACGGCGCCGGCGTGCTCGCGAGCTACGCCCTCAACAAGCGGTTGACCTTCGCGGGAGGCGGCCGAGACAGGCGCAGCCAAGAGGTCGCGCTGTTCGTCGCGTTCAACGTCGCGGGTCTGGTCCTCAACAACACCGCGGTCGCGCTGGCAGCCTGGGCCGCAGTCGACTCGCCGCTGTTCCTCAACCTCGCCAAGCTCGGCGCCGGCGTGGCCACCTGGCTGTTCAAGTTCCTGGCCTTCGGACGGTGGGTCTACCCGGCTCGACCCCCGGAGTAGGCGGATCCGTCACCGACCCCCGTACATCCGCTCCCTGGGGTGGTTGGTGGGCCGCTCAACTACCCGCCGCGGCGATGGGTGACGAGACGGACGACCAATGACGCAAACTGGTCGCGCCGGATGTCTGCGCCCGGGCGATAGGTGCCATCGGCGAAGCCCCCGCTACCTGGTCACGGCGCAGCGGTAGACCGGTCCCGTCGCTGCTGACCGGCAGTCCGGCAGCTCCACGTTGCACGATGCCGGCCGCGCCAGTTGGTGAATGGCGGAGTCGTGCGCCGAACTGCCGGCACGTCGCCAAACCGCTCCTCACCCGGTAGGTGCCGTCGGCGAAGCCTCGGACGATGCCGAGGACGCCGTGACCTCGGCGTGGTCGGCGCGCCGAGGTCACGGGGAGCGCCAAGACGAGGACGCTCAGCGCCATGGCCAACGGCGACAGCCAACGCCGTCGCACGGCCCATTGCCCGCCCCTACTCGCATAGCGCCAAAGGGGTTCATATCAGGCTACTACGGCGAGGCGGGAGGGACTGCCGACGGTCAGAGGCGCCTGGGAACCCCACGCCCAAGCGCCCGCCCGACTTCCCTTATGGGCGGCTGTCCTTACCGGTGTTGACGAAGCGGATGCACTGTCCCTGGTTCCGGAACCCGTACTCGCGCCACTCGCCGTCCTTGCAGTCCTGCTTGGTCTGGGGGTCGTCGTCCGGATCGGTCGGGACCGTGGTCGTGGTGGTGGGGACCGTGGTGGTAGTGGTCGGCACCGTGGTGGTGGTGGGGACCGTGGTCGTGGTGGTCGGCACCGTCGTGGTGGTGGGGACCGTGGTGGTGGTGGTCGGCACCGTCGTGGTGGTGGGGACCGTAGTGGTAGTGGTCGGCACCGTCGTGGTGGTGGGGACCGTAGTGGTAGTGGTCGGGATTGTCGTCGTGGTGGGGACCGTGGTGGTAGTTGTCGGGATTGTCGTGGTGGTCGGGACCGTGGTGGTAGTGGTCGGGATTGTCGTGGTGGTCGGGACTGTAGTCGTGGTGGTCGGAACTGTAGTCGTGGTGGTGGTTGTCGTGGTCGTGGTGGTGACCGTGGCCGTGACGCCGCAGACGACCTGGCCGATGATCAGCTCACCCCTGGCGAAGGGCCCGAGGAAGTGGGCGTGCACGGCATTGACGGTCAGGGACCCGTCGGGGTTCAGGACCTGCTCGTTGAAGACGTAGCGGAACCTCTCCACTGTTTGGCCGATGTAGAGATTGCCCGTAACCGTGTAGCCGGGCGGCGGGTTTTCCGGTATCGTCACGACCCCCTCGTTGCCGCTCGGGTGCTGCGCTTCCGTGCGCACCGTCCCGTTGGTGATCGTCGTCGTGCCGGTCACGCCGGTCTCCCTGGCGGTGCAGGTGCTCTGCACGCGGTCGGCGTCGAAGACCTCACTGCCACCCCGGTTGACGTCCTCGACGTCGGCGGTACTCGTCACGAATCCCGCCGGACCCAGGGCGCCCGCGGTCGTGACGGTGATGGGCCCCGAGGTGAACAGGGTCGCCGGACCGGCGAAGGCAGCTCCCTGTTGCTGCGTGGCGGTCTGGGGGCTGTTGGAGGCGTCGGGCGCCAGCGTCACCGTCGGCGTCGGCCCCACCTCGGGCTGCGGCGAGGTGCCGAGCATGAGATCGAAGGCGTGGTAGCCGAAGGCGCTGCCCCGCACCGCCGTGACCTCGGCGTGGTCGGCGCGCGAGCTCGTGGGGAGCGCCAAGACGAGGACGCTCAGCGCCATGGCCAACGCTACAGCCAAGGCCACCGCACGCGACCCATGGAGATTCGATTGACCCTTGTCCACCACGTGCGTCCCCTTTTTGCGGCCCCCGTGCTGATTGCACCTGGCGAGGCGTGCAGACTGCAGGGGGCACTATCTCATAAAGAAGCGCCACCGCGCAAGTGCGCCACGGCCGACCGCCACGAGAAGGGCTGGTGTTCGAGCACCGTGGAAATACACCAATGAGGTTCGCGCTGCCAAGCGGGCCTACGCGCCGGTGACGCGGCCCTTGCCTGCGCAAAGAACATCTTCGCACCCGCCGCTAACGGGCCGTCCACAGGCCGCGAGGCAGGGGTGGCGATTGGACGGTATTATCTCGCGGGCAGAAGCCGACGGGTCCGACAGGGCATTCGTCTCGTCTTGCCTGTCGAGCCAATTTTCAGTGGTCCGATGTGACAGCCTCGCGGCTACTGTGGAGAAGCGCACAGTGTTCGACGCACATAGTGACGGAACGTTGTCCACCCCCTAGGATGCCCGGCGACGTGTGTCCAGCGGGACCCCTGTAGGTATGGTCATGCATCGCTCGTACGGAGGAACGCCACATGGCAGTCGTCTCGGTCCGGACATCCCGGACGCCCGTCGTTCTCGCGGTCGCCCTGCTGGTGGTGGCCGGAAGCCTGTTCGGGGTCGGCCTCGTGCCTGCCGCGGCCGACGTGAGCACCGTGACGGGCAGCGCCTACGGGTACCACGCCTACAACCTCGTGCTCTTCGACAGCCCTCAGGCTCCACAGGGGCCACGACCGACGGTCACCCTGGCTGCGGACGCTGCCAACAGTCCTCAGGAAGCCACGGCAGCGCAAGGAGACGTGGCCATCGGCCCCGCCACGCTCTTCAGCTCCGGGGCGATCACCGTACGCACCGCAGGCAGTGTAGGGGCCAACGGGTCCGTGACGAGCTCGAGTGACGTCGCCAACGTCAACCGGGGTGGCAGCGAGGTCTTCGACGCCGACCGCGTCCAGAGCACCTGCACCGCGTCGGAGCAGAGCGTGACCGGCGGGACCACCATCACGAACGGCACGTTGCTCACGCACGCCCAGGCCACCGACCACGACGAGGGCGCCGTGCAGATTCCCGCCAGCCCTCCGGCGAACCATACCGTCGAGGGTCACCTCCACTTGCCCAACAACCTACGAGACAACTTCCGATTCGTGTTCAACGAGCAGGTTCGCAACCCCGACGGGTCGCTCACGGTCAACGCAGTCCACGCCTACTACCTGGGACCGACCCTGACCGGTGAGCTCATCATCGGCCAGTCCGTGTGTGGCGCGGGGGCGACAACCGCCCCCACCACGACGACGGTGCCCGGAGCGACGACCACGACGACCGTGCCACGCACCACGACCACCACGGTGCCGGGGGCAACGACCACGACGACGGTGCCGGGGGCGACGACCACGACGGTGCCGGGCACCACCACGGTGCCGACAACACCGACCACGCCGACGGACACAACGCCGACTGATCCTACCGTTCCCCCTGAAGGGGGCGGTGTGCTTCCGGACGACTTGACGGGAGGCGCGGAAGAGACGGTGGAGTTGGCGGGACGGGCGTTCGGCTTCTTCTCCGAAGTGGGCCTGTTCGGCGGACCCGCCGTCGCGCGGGGACCCGAACCGCTCGTCGAGCTGGCCGCCGACGCCTCCAACAGTCCGCAGAACGCCTCAGTGGCGTCGGGGGAGGCGGTCTACGGACCCGCGGTGCTGTTCCGGTCAGGACGGATAGAACTGCACACCGAGGGCGCCACCGGCGGCGCCGAAGCCAGCAGTCGAGGCATGCGGGCGCAGCAGGCATCGTCGGACACGTCAGGCTACGTGACGAGTTCGTCGAACATCCAGGGTGCCGCCGCGGACCAGCGGCCGGGGCCGTTCCTCTACGACGGCGTGGGCAGCACCTGCACCGTCGACGCGGACGGCGTCACCGCCGCAACGACGATCACGGGTGGCGTCGTTGAGACCCGCTACGACCCGAGCACGCAGGCAGCGGTCGACACGCAGCAGGTGCCGGCCAACCCGCCCCCCGGGCACACCGTCGAGGGCACCATCGACCATGTGGGCGACAGCTTCCGGATCGTGTTCAACGAACAGATCCGGAACGGCGACGGCTCGATAACGGTCAACGCCGTCCACATGCACCTCCTCGGACCGACGGCCGTCGGTGAGCTCGTCATCGGCCAGTCGCATTGCGCGATGGGTGCCGCAGCCCGCGACGGCTCCGGCACCGTCTCACGCGGCGACGCCGGCACTGGCCGGGGCGCCGCCGCGGCGGGCGCCGGCGCGGGGGGCAGGGGCCAGCTGGCGCGCACCGGCAGCGACCCTCTGCCGCTTGCGGTGCTCGGGCTGGGCCTGTTGCTCATGGGCACGCTGGCGCTGCGGTCGGGACGCCGCCGTGGCGCAGTCGACGCTCGACGCCGGTAGGTCGGAGGTGCTGACCACGCACCTCCGGCTCGTTCATGTCAGGGCGGCCCGGGCTGTCACGGCACGGGCCGCAGCCTGACGGTGGGCGAGGGGGCGAACACGGGGCACCTGTTGGAGCAACCCGGGGATACGGGCACGATGGGGAAGCCTCGCCGGGAGGAGGCGAGCGGCGCGGCCGCCGTCGAGGACGCCGGCGTGACCCTGTCGGTGGTGATCCCCGTCTACAACGAGGAGGCCATCCTCGCCGAGACGGTCGCTGCGGTCGTGCAGGCACTGCGACAAGACGACAACGTCCCCTCCTTCGAGGTGATCGTCTCGGAGAACGGCAGCAGCGACGGCACGCGCGCGGTCGCCCGGGAGCTCGCCGACCGCTACGGCGAGGTGGTCGTCCTCGAGTCTGACGTCGCCGACTACGGGGCAGCGATGCGTGAGGGCTTCCGGGCGGCCAGCGGGGCCTTCATCGTCAACTTCGACGCCGACTACTACGACATGGAGTTCGTCCGGCGGGCGCTCGTGGCCGACGGCGACATCGTCATCGCCGCCAAGGGCATCACCGGTTCGGACGACACCCGCACGCTGGTGCGCCGGGTGGCGTCTCGGGTGTTCGGGTTTCTCGTCCGTGGCCTGCTTAGCCTGCAGGTCTCCGAGACGCACGGGATGAAGGTGTTTCGGCGCGGGGCCGTCGAGCCCCTGATACCCGACGTCCAGGCGACAAAGGACCTGTTCGACACCGAGCTCGTCGCACTGGCCGAGAAGCGCGGCCTTGAGATCGTCGAGCTCCCGATCCGAACCGCCGAGATGCGCCACTCCCGGTCCGCGATGCTCACGCGCGTTCCCCGGACGGTCTGGGGGCTCGTGATGATGCGCCGGCGCCTGCGCGCGTCGCAGCGGCTGGGACCGCCAGACGAGCCCGACGAGGATGAGCGGCGTGAACGGCGCTGCGAGGCATCCGGCATGTTGAGCGACGACGTCCTCCCCGGCCGGCGCCTGTTCGTGCTCCGCCACGGGGCGGTGGCCGTCACCGGCAGCGAGGACAGCTTCGTGGCGCTCGACGAGGCCGGCGTGACCGTCGTTGCGGTGCTGCTCGACCGTGCGAGCGTCGGCACCGGCTCGGAGATCGCCGACGAGCTCGACCGCTTGGCGCAGCTGAGCCCGGCGCAGCTCGTTGGTACGGCGAGACCCTCCTCATCCGCGGAATCGACAGTCGCCGACGGACACGCCGCGTTCTTCGACCTCGCCGGCACGAAGCGGCCCGCGCTCAACCGGCGCCTGGAGGCGGTCGTGCTCCTTCGCACCCCGCCCGACCCAGCGACCTGGGAGGAGCTCATCGTCGAGCTCGGAGGCCAGCTCGCGGGCGTCTACAGGCTCGACGGGGACGGGACCGTGCCCCTGGAAGTCCCCGACGAGCTGCGATCGCGGGACCGGCCCGGCTGGCTGAAGCCCGCCACCCGCGTCGCGGGGGTGGTGATGCTCCTCGCAGGCATAGCCGTGCTCGCGGTGGTCGTCCGCGACCAGGTCGACAGGACCGCTGACGCGCCCCCCACCCAAACCGCGGTGCGCGACGTCGCCATGGGAGTCCCCGCAGCGGCCACCCACAACCAGTGGATCGGCCAGGACCGTGTCCTTCGCACCTCAGACGGGAGGTTGCTCGCGGTCTATGGCACTGACCAGGGCCTTTCCGTGGTGGAGGACCACCGCAACTACGGACGGGCCTGGCACGAACCCGAGGTGCTCCCCGGCATTCCCGCCGTCTCGACCAGCGCCGCCCTCGACGACGCCGACCGCCTGCACGTCGCGTTCAGCGACGGCTCAGGAGTCCACTACGCGGTTGTCGAGGAGCATGACGGGCAGTGGACGCCGAACGCCTCCGTCGAGCTCGATGCTGCGACGCAGACCCCCTACGTCGACATCGCCTACGACGAGGCGGCGGACCTCGCCCACGTCGTCTGGGTCGAGGAGGCTCCGACAGGTCAGTCCCCGCGCTGGGCCGCGGTCGGTGAAGCCGACGGCAGCATGCAGGTAGTCGCCGCGGACCGCCTGGCCCCGCGGGGCACGGACATGCCCGTCCTCGTCAACGTTGCCGCCGGCCCCGGCTCGCCGGTCGTGGCGACCTACCGGCGAGGCGACGCCCCCATCGGCTGGTTCGCGCGCGGTCTGCCCGCCGCTGGTGACGGCACGCTGACGTGGGGACAAGAAGAGCGCGTCCCCACCGAGGCCGGCATCGGCGCCGCCGCGGTGGCGCTCGACGCCGGCGGGACCGCGCATCTGGTCCTCCGCGACAGCACGTCCTTCGCGCTCACCTACTTCACCCGCAGCCCCGCGGGGCAATGGAGCGGGGGCGAGACCGCCGTCGATGCCGAAACCATCGAGGAGATCGACTTCCCCTCGCTCACCGTCGATCGCTCCTCCCGAGTCGTGTACCTGTTCTTCCAGACGGACCGCGTCCGGCCCGCGCCCGGTGTGCAGATCGCGGTGCGTGACCCTGTGCACGGATGGCAGCCGCCCCTGACCGCGGCGTCCCCCGCCGCCATCCCGCACGGTGCCGCCTTCCCCACGGCCTTGAGCACCACGGCAGGAGCGCCGGTCGTGCTGTGGACGAGCGGGGGGGCAAGCCCGGTCGTGCAGGCTGCGGTGGTCGCCCCGTGAGCCGGACCGCACACCGAACCACCGGACCGCTGCCCGACGCGTCCGAGGAGGAGGCAGGCCAAACCGAGGTGGTGCAGGAGGCGTTCGAGGGCCGAAGGACACGTTGGGCCCCGATCCTGTCCTACGCCCTCACGGTGCTCGTGCTCGTCACGCTGAACTTCGCGGTGCCCCGGCTCATGCCCGGGGACCCCATCGACGCGCTGCTCGCTCAAGGCTCGCCGAACTACGTCGCCGACGACGCTGTGAGGGAGGAGCTCGCCCGCTACTACAACCTCGACGCACCGCTTCCCCGCCAGTACCTGAGCTACCTCGCGAACCTCGCCACCGGCGACCTCGGCCACTCCATCCACTTCAACCGTCCGGTGAGCCACGACCTTCGTGAGCGCCTGCCCTGGACACTGCTGCTGATCACGCTCGCGATGATCCTGTCGATCGCCATCGGACTACCCGCAGGCATCCACTCGGCGTGGAAACGCGGCCGGCGAGTCGACCGCGGCCTCCTCGGGTTCTTCCTGTCGGTGCAGAACCTGCCGATCTACTTCGTCGGCGCGATGGTGCTCCTGGTTTTCGCCGCCAGGCTCAGGCTGTTCCCTCTCGGCGGCGCGAGCACCCCGTTCGCCGACTACGGGCCCCTCGCCACCGTCCTCGACGTCGGGCACCATCTCGCGCTGCCCGTTCTGCTCATGGCCCTGCAGTTCGCCGCGTTCCAGTATCTCGTGATGCGTTCGGCCATGGTCAGCGAGCTCGGGGCCGACTACCTGCTCGGCGGTCGGGCGAAGGGACTGCGGAAACGCCGGCTGCAGTACGCCTATGCCGGCCGCAACGCGCTCCTGCCGGTGATCACCGTCATCGGTATGCAGTTCAGCCTCGCCGTCACGAGCGCCATCTTCATCGAGCAGATCTTCGCCTACCCGGGCCTCGGCCTCTACATGTTCAACGCCGTGTTCGTCCGTGACTACCCGGCCATGCAGGGGGCCTTCCTCGTCCTGACCGTCATGGTCGTCACCGCCAACCTCGTCGTGGACCTCCTCTACCGGCGTCTCGACCCGAGGACGGCAGCATGAGCCGCTTGCTGACCGAGGTGCGGCGCTCGCCGCTGCTCGCCGTGGGCGTGGTCGTCGTGACGGTGCTGGCGACCGTCGCGGTCCTTGCGCCCTACATCGCTCCGTTCGACCCGAAGGCGATCGTCGGCAACGCCCTCGAGGAACCGTCGTCCCGCCACCTGCTCGGCACGAACGACGCGGGCGCCGACATCTTCTCCGAGCTCGTCTGGGGTGCGCGCTCCACCCTGGTGGTGGCAGCGAGCGCCACCGCGCTCGTCCTGGCCATCGGTGTCCTGCTGGGCCTCGTCGCCGGACTGCGGGGCGGGGTTGTGGAAACCCTCGTCATGCGCTCGGCCGACGTCGTGCTCGCCATCCCGGCCATCCCGCTGCTCATCTTCATCGCCTCGATGGCCGGCCCCAGCCGCACGGTCGCGATCGTGAGCATCGGCCTCCTCGGCTGGCCGCAGGTCGCTCGGGTCGTCCGCAGCCAGACACTGAGCCTGCGCAACCGGGGCTTCGTGCACGCCGCCCGAGGGTACGGCGCTGACCCGCTGTTCGTCATGCGCCGCCATCTGCTGCCCGCGCTCGGACCGATCATCGCGGCCAACCTCGCGTTCATGGCCGGGCTCGCGGTCACGATCGAGGCCGGGCTCGCCTTCATCGGCCTGGGCGACCCGACCACCGCCAGCTGGGGAGCCATCCTCGAGCGGGCACTCCGCCACCAGGCGATCTACGTCACCTCGATGTGGGTGTGGTGGCTGCTGCCCGCAGGGCTGGCGATCACGGTGGCCGTGCTGGGATTCACCTTCATCGGCGTCGGGCTCGAGCCCCGGTTCAACCCCCGCTGGACGAGGTTCGCGTGAGCGCCCTCCTCGACGTGTCGGACCTCAGGGTGGCCTATGGGGGCGACGTCCACGCCCTCCGCGGTGTGAGCTTCAGCCTCGACCGGGGGGAGTCCCTCGCCGTCGTCGGCGAGAGCGGGTCGGGCAAGTCGACCCTGGCCATGAGCCTCGCAGGACTCATCCAGCCCCCCGACGCCGGTGGCAGCGTGCGCGTCGACGGCCAGGAGCTCCTCGGCGCCACGGGCGACCTGCTGCGGACGCTGCGGTGGGACCGCGTCGCTCTCTGCCTCCAGAACGCCCCGTTCAACCCCGTCGCGACCGTCGGGGACCAGGTCGCCGAACCGCTGCGCGACCGGCGCGGCATGTCGCGCTCCGCCGCACGGCGCCGGGTCGAGGCGCTGGCCGAGCAGGTGTCGCTCGACCCGGCGCTCATGGGCCGCTACCCGCACCAGCTGTCGGGTGGTGAGCGCCGCCGCGCCTACCTCGCGATGGCGCTCGTGCTGGAGCCGGACCTCGTGGTGCTCGACGAGCCCACGGCGGGCCTCGACCCCGCGACGCGCCACGACCTCGTCGCGCACATCGCCGGGCTGACCTCCTCCCACGGCTTCGCCCTCGTCGTCGTGTCGCACGACCTGCCCGACGCCACCCGTATGGCGGACCGCACCATGGTGCTCTACGCCGGTGAGGCGATGGAGTACGGGGCGACGCGTCGGGTGCTCCAGTCGCCGGCGCACCCCTACAGCTGGGCGCTTGTCAACACCTTCCCCGTCATGAGCACCACGAAGGACCTCCGCCCCATCCGCGGCCACGGTCCCGATCCCCGCGCGGTCCCCCCCGGCTGCCCGTTCCACCCCCGATGCACGCAGGTTGAGCCGATCTGCTGGGAGGAGCACGCCGACCTCCGTGAATCGCGGGGCCGGCAGGTCGCCTGCCACTTCGGCGGCGTGAAGACGCTGCTGGCCGCGGTCGGCGTGCACAAGACGTTCGTCGACGGCCGCCGCCGGGTCCGCGCCGTTCGCGGCGTCTCGTTCACCCTGCAGGAAGGAGAGTCCATCGGTCTCGTCGGGCCGTCGGGCAGCGGCAAATCGACCCTCGCCCGCATGGTCACCGGTCACCTCGACCCCGACGGCGGCGAGGTGTGGCTCGAGGAGGAGGTGGTGACGGCGTCGTGGCGCAAGGACGCCCGCCGGCTGCGCCGGAGAATCCAGCTCGTCATGCAGGACCCGTGGGATGCGCTCTCCCCCCGGCTGCCGGTTGCCGAGCTCGTCGCCGAGCCGTTGCTGTTCGCCGACGACCCTCCGGGGCCCAAAGAGCGCCTGGTCGCCGTGGAGGAGGCGCTCGACGGCGTCGGCCTGCCCACCTCGGGGGAATTCCTCGGGGCGCGCACGCACGAGCTGTCGGGGGGCCAGCTGCAGCGGGTCGCCCTGGCGCGCGCCCTCGTCATCAAGCCGAAGGTGCTCGTGGCCGACGAGCCGACCGCCATGCTCGACGCCTCCGAGCAGGCGCGGCTGCTCGTCGTGCTTCGCGAGCGGCAGACGGAGATGGGCCTCGGCCTCGTCATCATCTCCCATGACCTCGCCGTGGTCCGCAAGGTCACCGACCGCATGGTCATCCTCGACGCCGGCAGGGTGGTCGAGGAGGGACCGTCCAACGTCGTATCGACCGTACCGGCCAGCGCGACGGGCATGTCCCTGCTGAAGTGGGCGCCGACCTTCTCCATAGGGGCGGACGCCAGCGGGCAGGAGCAAGCGGTCGGCGAAAGGGTGGCCGAGTGGCCGAGCGACAGCAGGTGAAGCTCCTCGGCAGGCGGGCGTTCCTGCGTGGGGCGGCGGGGGCGCTCGGTGCGGCGGTGCTGAGCGCATGCACCCGCAACGGCACGGGCGGCGCCCGGGGGGGCGCTGCAGGCGGGCCGACCATCCGCATGCAGGGCGGGCAGTTCGGCTTGCCTACCCCCTTCGCGTACATCGCCGCGCCCGGCTACTGGCGGATGAGCTACCTGTTCGACACCCTGCTGTGGGCAGACTCGACGGGTGAACAGTTGCCCTGGCTGGCCTCGGGCCACGAGAGGTCGGAGGACGGGCTCGTGCACACGCTCCAGCTGCGTGACGCCACCTGGCACGACGGCAGGCCGCTGACGCCCCGCGACGTCGTCTTCACCTTCGACTACTTCGGCTCGCAGGTTCTCTCCCCCCTGGCGATCGCCGCCCCTCACGGCGTCGCCGAGGTGACCCAGGCGGGGGAGCGCACGGTGCAGATCCGCCTGGAGCAGCCGGACGTCACCTTCGAGAAGGCGGTGCTCGGCTCGGTTCCCATCATCCCCGAACACGTGTGGTCACAGATCGACAACCCGCAAGCCGCCTCCGGCGACGACACGCTCGTGGGCACCGGCCCCTACCGGCTCGTGGCCCGAGACCTGCCGCAGGGCCGCCTCGCCTTCGACGCCAACGACGACTACTTCCTCGGCCCACCGTTCGTGCGGCGCATCGAGATGATCACGGTCGACGACGAGCTCGTGGCCGTGCGCGCCGGGCAGCTCGACGGCGGCCAGGCGCCGGTGGAAGGCGTGCGGAACGACGTCATCGACCCGTTCCGGAGCGATCCAGCCTTCGGTGTCCTCGAGCACGAGACCGCGTTCGCCTTCCCGCTGTTCTGGAACCTCGAACGGGGGGGCGCGCTGGCCGACGTCCGCTTCCGCCAGGCGTGCCTCATGGCCATCGATCGCGAGGACATCGTCCGTCGGCTGCTGACGGGCAACGGCACGGTCGGCAACCCTGGATTCCTTCCTCCCGGCCACCCCTACCACGTTGAGGTCGACCAGTACGCCTACGATCGGGAAGCGGCCAACGCGCTCCTCGACGAAGCGGGTTACGCGCGAACGAGCCCGAGCGGGCTGCGCCAATCCCCGGACGGAGCGCCCCTGCGGTTCACCCTGTTCGTGCACGACAGCGTCCCGCCCGCACTACCGGAGCTCATCGCCGCCAACCTCGCCGAGGTCGGCGTGGAGCTCGACCAGCAGATGGTCGACCTCGTGCGGCTGTTCGGCATCAAGACCCAGGGCACCTACGACCTGCTCATCTCGCTGTATCCCGGCCCCGTGGGGACGACGCCGAACTCCGACCCCGACATCCTGCGTCCCGTCTACCACTCGAACCCACCCAACCAGCTCTACGCCGCCGCCGGGTACGACAACTCCGAGCTCGACGAGCTCCTCGACCGGCAGCGCACGATCCTCGACGACTCCGAGCGCCGCGAGGTCGTCGGCGACATCCAGCGGACCGTCGCGCGGGACCTACCGCTGACCATCCTCTATTACACGACGATGTTCTTCGTCTTCCGTCAGGACGTCTTCGACGGGTGGTACTACACCGAAGGCGGGTTCGGTCCCGGGATCCCCGACGCCTACAACAAGCACGCCTTCGTCACCGGCAAGAAGACCGGGCTGGAAACGCCCCGTCGGGCGGGAAGCTGATCACCGCGGTGGGAGGAAACGTCATGGCACATGTAGCGAGGGCATCACGTCGCGTCTTCGTCGGCCTGGTCGCCGCCTTCCTCGCCGTCGCTGCGACCTGGTTCTCCTTCGGCACGACGCGCGCCGTGGCCCAGGTCACGGCCGTCACGGGCAGCGCCTACGGCTACTACTCGAACGTCAGCCTCTTCGGCGGGCCGCCGAGCGAGCGGGGACCGGAACCCACGGTGACGCTCGCCGGCGACGCCGCCAACAGCCCGCAGGTCGCGTCGATCGACGCCGCTCAGGCGGTCTATGGCCCTGCGGTGCTCCTCCGCTCAGGACGGATCGAGGTGCACACCGAAGGGGCGCTCGGCGAGGTGGGGTCGGTGCGCAGCTCGGCCACCGTGCAGGCCGCCCCCGACCCGGCGCAGCGGCCGGGCCCCCTGCTGTACGACACGGTCACCAGCAGCTGCACGCTTGACGAGGGGGGCTTGGCCGGCACGACGACCGTCACCGGCGGCGTCGTCGAGACCCGCTACGACCCTCAGACGCAGGAGCCGGTGGAAACCCAGGCGGTCCCCGACAACCCCGACCCGGGGTTCACCGTCGAGGGCACCATCGACCATGTCGGCGACCGCTTCCGCATCGTCTTCAACGAGCAGGTCACCAATCCCGACGGCTCTCTGACCGTCAACGCCGTGCACGTGTACCTGCTCGGCGACATCGCGGTGGGCGACCTCATCATCGGCCAGTCCGTCTGCGGCGCGGAAGGCACGCCCACGGGGACGACGACCACCGACACGACCACCACGACCACGACGACCACGACGACCACGGTGCCTCCGACCACGACCACGACGGCCCCCGACGAGGTCGCGACGTCGCCAACCGCTGACGAGGGCGGCGGTGCGCCGACCGGCGTGCTCGTCGCGGGCGCCCTCATCGTGATCGCGATCGTTGTGGCGTTCGTGCTCGCGCGGAGGAGGCGCGCAGCTCCGGGAGCCGAATGAGCGACAGTTATTTCTCGGACGGTCCCACGGCAGCGTGCGAAGGCGCCTGCACGGCCGAGGGGGACGCCTGAGGATGCCGGAGTGGGACGCCAGATATAGGTAGATCCTACGGATGCCTGGCTGCGGGTTCTTGCGCGATGCTGGCGACCATGGACGGTGGCGGGTACGCGCCTGTGGGCGGCGAGTTGCTCGATGGGCAGAGCAGCTCCGTGATCCCCTGCGTGCTCCTGATGTTGCAGGCCGGCCCGCGGGGTACCGAGGAGCTGCGGGAGCTCGTCGCCGCCTTCGGCTTCCGCGGCCAGGCGGTCGGCATGGACAGCACGCTGCAGCGCCTCCTCGACGGTGACCTGGTGTCCCGCACGAACGAGCCGGACGGAAGGCCCGCCGCCCGGTTCGCGCTGTCGGCGGCAGGCCGGCAGTGGCTCGCGGTGCGCTCCCAGGCCCTCGCCGAGCCTGCCCGCCTGGTCACCCGTTTCCTCGACCGCTACACCGCCTCGGCGCTCATCGCGCCGGCTGGAGGAATCGAGGGAAGCCCCTGAGGCAATCGGCGGGGGAGGCGGGAGCGGTTCATGAGCAGGGCCGGGTCACTGGCACGAGTCGGACTTCCGCGCGCGGGCGTCGGGGAGCCCGCGCGTCCGGGTCGCCGAACAGCGACACCATTGACGAGGAGGAATAGTGATGACGGGTCACGGGGGAGGGGCGAGCGGGCGCGTCTCACGGCGCGACCTGCTTCGCGCCTTGGGGGTCGGGGCCGCGGGACTGGCCGCAACCACCTCGGGTGCGACGGTTGGAGGGACGGGGACGCGCGCGGCGTACGCCGCCTCCCCGGCGGCGCAAAGCCCGCCGAGCGGGCGGTTCGGGCGCATGTTCCGGCTGCCGTCCTTCGCCTCCCCGTCGCCTCGGCTCACCGAGGCGCTCACCGACATAGGGAAGCCGGGCGGGCTGCTCGACGCGCGTGACCACCTCGCGGCCGGGCCGGTCGCGCTCATCGTCGACCCGGCGCAGTCGATCAACAACAGGGACAACCTCTCGGCCACCGCAGGCACCACGTTCGTCGGGCAGTTCATCGACCACGACATCACCTTCGACGTGCAGTCCCGCCTCGGGCGGCCGACCGCGCCGGAGAGTGTGGCGAACGCCCGGGCCGCGCGGCTCGACCTAGAGTCGGTGTACGGCGGCGGGCCGGTGACGTCACCGCACCTCTACGACGCGGCTGACCGGGCCAAGCTGCGCGTCGAGGGCGGCGGCCGGTTCGAGGATCTGCCCCGCACCGCCGAGGGAGCGGCGATCATCGCCGACCCCCGCAACGACCAGAGCATCATGCTCGCCGGCCTGCACTGCGCGGTGATGCTGTTCCACAACCGCTGCGTCGATCGCATCCGTGACGAGGGCACTGCCGACACCGCCGAGGTGTTCGCGGCCGCCCGTCAGCTCACGACCTGGCACTTCCAGTGGCTGGTCCTCCACGAGATTGTCCCGACGTTCATCGGTCAGGCGATGACGAAGGAGATCCTTTCCGGGGGCCGGTCCTACTACCGCCCGTCCGCCGGAGCGTTCATCCCCGTGGAGTTCCAGGCCGGCGCCTACCGGATGGGACACAGCCTGGTCCGCCCCTCCTACCGGGCCAACCTCGGCGGCGCGCACGGGCCCGCGTTCTTCGGCTTCATCTTCGATCCGACACTGGCGCCCTCTCCCGACCCCGACGACCTCATCGGGGGGTGTCGGGCCCCTCGGCGCTTCGTCGGCTGGCAGACCTTCTTCGACTTCGGCGACGGCGAAGTCCGGCGGAGCAAGCGCATCGACATGAAGCTGTCGACACCGCTGTTCAACCTCCCGCTGTTCGCCATCGCGTCCGGCGACGCCCCCACCGTGCTGCCGCAGCGGACGCTCCTACGGCACGTGACCTGGATGCTGCCCTCCGGGCAGGCGGTCGCACGGGCGATGGGTGCGCCGGTCCTGCCGTCCTCGGCCTTCTCCGAGCTGCGCCTCTACGGGCTGGGCCTCGAGTCGAGCACGCCCCTCTTCTACTACGTGCTGCGGGAGGCGGAGGTCATGGAGGACGGGGTGCACCTCGGCCCGGTGGGTGGCCGTATCGTCGGCGAGGTCCTCATCGGGCTGCTCGAGCTCGACCCGGACGGCTTTCTTGCCCGGCCTGGCTGGCGCCCGACGCTGCCGCAGCGCAGCGGCGCGGTGACCGGGCAGTTCACCATGACGGACTTCCTCGCGTTCGCCGGAGTGGACCCGGCGTCGCGGGGGGAGTAGCGGGCTTGATGGCCGGCCGCAGCATGCGCATGCTCACCCGTCGACCGTAGGTCCGTCGAGGCACTGCCCGCCGCCCTCCTGCGCGGAGCCAGGGACGATGTGATGCGAGAGCCAGCCGACATCGACGTCTTGGTGCTGCCTGACGGTCGCAGGGTTGGGCTGGGCACATTTCGTTGCCCCGGTGGGCAACTAGTTGCCGCGCTGCGCGGAGCCCCGACTCCCATGTTCAGCGTGATCGGGCCGCTGGATGTGCCGGGGGCTACTCGTGGCGTGAACCATGAACCGTACAGTCGGGCGCATCCTGACGGGCTGACCCGTCCCTGACCGGGGAAGCGATGCGACGGCTCCGGGCAGCGGGTCAGAGCGGTCGAGCCCAGCGCACCGGTACGTCATAGGCGGCGAAGGCGTGATCGGCGGTCATGATCTCCAGCCCCTCAAGGCGCGCCTGCGCGACGAGCAGCCGGTCGAAGGGGTCGCGGTGGTGCGGCGGCAGGTCGGCGACGCCCAGGGCGTGCTCGTGGGTGACCGGCAGGCCGGCGGTCCCGCTCACCCCCATGCGGCTCGGCACGTACCCTGCGGGCGGCTCGGGGAGGGGCAGCCGGCCGACCGTATACTTGATGGCGATCTCCCAGGCGCTGGCAGCCGACAGGAGCACGTCGTTGCCGGCGTCGGCGAGCAGGTCGAGCATCCCCTCGTCGATGCGTCCCGGCTCCGCCTGCAGCCAGAGCCACACATGCGTGTCGACGAGCAACCTCACGACTCGAACGCGCGCAGCAGCTCCTCGGGCAGGGGCACGTCGAAGTCGTCAGGGACGCGGAAGACGCCTTCGTCGTGGACGTCCTGCCGCCCGCGACCAGCTGGCCGACGCGCCGGCCGCACCAGGGGCGTGAGCGCGCCCTGGCCGCCCTGCTCGCCCTCGATGCCGTGTGCGCGGTGACGGCCAGCGGGTCGTCGCGAGCGTCGGGCCGCGCCTGGTCGCCGAGAGGACGCCCTTGCGCACCTTGACGAACCGGCGCTGCGGGCCAGCCGGTAGGCGGAGTCGACCCCGCGCAGCTCGACGGTGGTCTTCGTCTCGAAGACCCGCTCGCCAATGCGCGGGCCGACGCGGTCGCCGGTGCCGAGCAGGTGACGAGCTGCTTGCCGTCGGCCAGGGTGAGCTTGCCGGTGGTTGTCAGCCTGCGGCCGTCGCCGGCCGAGGTGGTGAACGGGGCGAGCCGGGCCAGGAGTGCGCTGGCGGCCGCCGCGGCGGCGAACTCGTCGGCGGGCGGGCCCTCGTCGTCGGTCAGGGCGTCGGCGGGGCGGCCGCGCGAAGCGGCGCGGGCTGTAAGGGGAGGCACGCACGACGGCGCGTCGAGGCGGTCGAATACCGCGCGGGTGGCGGCGGCGTCGAAGCGCTCAGGGTCCCAGTCGCCCATCCAGGTGCGCAGCTGGTCGACGTCGACCCACTCCTCCTCGGGCTGCTGTCCACGGGCGACCGCGACGCACTGCTCGTAGCCGGGATGCCCCCGCAGTCCTCAGGTGGGAACGCCCGGGCGCCGCCGACCAAGCCGCGGTGGAACCGCTCATCGAGCTCGACAACGGCCTCCCGGCGCACCCGGTGATGTCAGTCGTCGCCGAAGTCGTAGACGTACCGCCGCCCTGCCCGCACGAAGACCCCGAGTACGACTCGGCTTCCTTCGCGCGTGGCGGACCTGCTCGTCGGTCAGCGCTGTACGTGGCCGCCCGTGTCCGTGAGCGCATCGACCATTTGCTCATCGGATCCGGGCTGGGACTGCTGACAAGTCCAGAACATCTCGAAGGGGCGGGGCCGGCGACCAAGGCGTTGACGATTGCTGCTCGCCGCGGTCCCTTTGCCGCACGACTCGTCCTGTCGGTGCCCTACCAGCTGTCGCAGCTGGCGCCCACCCGGCCGGCCCGGACGGCGGTGAGGACCATGGCGTTCGACGTGTTCCGCATCTTCTGCCCCGGTTCCCACAGCTGGGTGGTCAGTCCGGCGACGTCGAGCACCTCCTCGATCCCGAGCTGCTCGACCGCAAGGGTCGCGGCGCTGCGCGCACACGCGAGCCAGATGCAGCCGCTGTTCGCGGCCTACGGCGAGGACTTCGTGCCCAGGCTCGCGGCCGTCGAGCGCTACCGGTCGCTCACCCCTGGCAGCAGGCCGTGGGTCGGACTGTCGGTGGGGATGCTCCAGCCAGTGCGGTTGCGGTCGCCTCGACAGGTGACAATCACCGCCATGGTCTCCGGCGACTCGACGACCCTGGCAGTCCTCGACCTTGCGCCGAACGAGGCGTCGGGGCTGCTGCGGATACATGATCCCGAGCTGCTCGCCGGGGCCGGTTGGGACCGCGGCTTCTGG
Source organism: Egibacteraceae bacterium (assembly GCA_035540635.1). Taxonomy (NCBI): domain Bacteria; kingdom Bacillati; phylum Actinomycetota; class Nitriliruptoria; order Egibacterales; family Egibacteraceae; species Egibacteraceae bacterium. Next base: position 23,061 of record DATLGH010000051.1, read on the forward strand.
TCCGTGCTCGACGAGGTCGACGTCGCCGAGTGCGTGGCCATGATCGGTCACCGCGCCGGCGCGCCGCTCGACCAGGGATGGCAGGCGCGGAAGGTGCGCCTCGAGCGGTACGGGAGCGGCGGTAAGGCCGACGACGCGGAGGCGCTCGCCTTCCACGAGGGCTCGGTGTACCTGTTCGGGTCCCATCACGGCGGCAAGGAGGGACCGATCCGAGCGCGCGAGCAGTGGGTGGCGCGGTTCCGGGAACGTGACGTCGACGTGCGCGGCAGGGGCGCGACGCGTGCGCCGGCCGAGGTGGTGAACAACGGCTTCCGGTTGCACCGTCTCCTCAACGACGCCCTGCGCTCCTGCGGGACGCAGCTCGTCGAGCTGCGGGACGCGTCGCGGCGCGCGTTCGTCGCCGCCACGGTCGCCGGCCTTGAAGGGACCGCCGAGCACGGCCGCGTGTGTGAAGGGGACTGGACGGTGAACATCGAAGGTGCCGAGGTCACCGGCGACGGGCTGCTCCTGCTCGGGCTGCGGTTCCCCGTCGCGGCGGACGGGCGCCCGCTGCTCGTCGCCCTCGAGGGATGGACGCGCATGTTCGACGGAGGGGGCTGGCCGGAGGTCGCCGGCGTGTGGCCGCTCGACGCCATCGGGCGGCAAGGATCCCTCGCCGGCGTTCGCGACCTGTGCCTGCTCGGTGACGAGCTCCACGTGGTGACCGGCAACCTCGACAGCGCCGGCAAGGGCAGCGTCATCCTCGACGACTACCCTGAAGGCAAGCAGACGGTCAACACGCACTTCGCCGGGTCGCTGGCGGCCGTGCGCAGCGGGGACGGCACCTGCTCCGCCATCCGGGAGTTCCCCGACCATCCCCGGATCGAGGGCATCGCCGCCGACGAGCAAGGCCGGTTCTTCTACGTCAGCGACGAGGACGACGCGGTCAACCTGCGCTCCACGCCGCTGATCGCCGGCGCCCGTCGTCGCCGCTGAACGTGCGTTCTGCCCCTCTTGCTTGCTTGGCCACCCACGACGGCTTGCGCCGCGCCGGCGCGACACCCTGCGCCGACGGGACAGACGGACGCTGGCCCGCTTGCGGCTGCGCGACGCCCGGCTGCCCTCCGAGGCGCTGAGCTGCTTCGCTCCGCCAACGGTGGGCAGATCCGTGCCTCGTCGGGCACAGCGACCCGCCGCGGCGGCGGGATCGCGGCGCCATGCGACGGGAGCCGACATGACGCAGGAACACACGACGACAGGGGCATCGACGCGGGGACCCATGCCGCCGTTGCGCGCGGGGTGGTCGCGTGCTCCTCTCCGGACCGCGGCCCATGGGACTTACGACGGGCGGCTGTCTTGCCCGGTGTTGACGTAGCGGATGCACTGGCCCTGGTTGCGGAAGCCGTACTGTTGCCAGCCGCCTCCCATGCAGTCCTGACGGGTCTGCGGATTTTGGGGTGGCGGCGGCGGGTCGCGCCGCAGCGCGAAGTCGGCGGTGGTGGCCTGGGCGTGTTGGACCTGGACAACCCGCGAGGCCTGCTGGAAGCCCTCGGCGTCGACCGTCACGGTGTAGCTGCCGGGCTGCAGGCCCTGCAGCCTGTAGGTGCCGTCGGGTGCGACGGTG